>JANNDA010001144.1:0-43284 GCA_031387195.1 Planctomyces sp.
GGTCAAGGAGGCGTACTTGAACACAATCTTCTTGAAGGAAATGGACTTCGAGTGCCTCGGCATGAGCTGCGGCTGCTCCGGATCTTTGAGCAACGGTTTCCAGTCCATCATTTGGAAGACCCGCTCGGTCGCCGCCCCGGCACGTTTCAGCTTTGTGTAGACCGATGAGAGCTTCCTCACGGGATCGAGAGTCCCCGCCAACAAGGCATACAAAACCGAAAGCTGTCCGATTTCCATCGTCTCAGACGCGAGCTTAATGCCCCAAATCGAATCCGTGTGACGCAGCACCAGATACGCACCCGGCAGCAACGACAGGCAGACCGAGAACATAGCCAAGGATTCGGTCGTCGGGTTGGTCAGCGCGTCGATCCTGACGACCTTCATGGCCTTGTAGTAATAGTCTTTGTTTTCTCGATGGAAGCGCTGTCGAGCTCGCCGTGCGCCGTTGTACGCGATGACGATCTTTATCCCATCAAACGTCTCCGCCAACGATTTATAGATCCGCGACATCCGCTCCATCATGTGATGACTAGCACGCTTCAACAGTTTGCCATAGCGATGAAAGGCCCCGGCCATCAACGGGACGAAGACCAGCGAGAGCAGGGTCAAATGCCAGTTCACGTAAAACGCGCCAATGACGCAGGCGATCGCTTTGAGCGGTTCACGAATAATTTTCCCACCGAGCAGGCCGAGTCCATCCGCCACCAGGCTGATGTCGTTTGTGAACCGCGACATCAGCTCCGAATTCCCTTTGAGTGACAGCGTTTGATAATCGAGTCGGAGTGCGTGCCGGAAACAGTCCTTGCGCAAGGCCATCACCGCGAGTTCCACAACGCTGCCGACAAGCACCTCTTGGATAAACATCGCGGCATCTTTGATGACGGTTGCAAGGACGAGGACGCCCAAGATAAATGCGTAGGTGTCAAATTGATCCTTGGGGACCCACGGGATGATCCGCTTTTGCACCCAGTTCAAAATGACCAAGCGATGAGATGCGTCGCTGAGGTCCGAGCGATCTCGGTCTTGCTGCTTCAAGGCCCGATTGGGCTTCATCACATGTGTTTCAGCAGCCTTGATCGCCGCTTCTGCCACTTGGATCTCCGCCGAGACGTAATCGTTCAAGCTCTGCCCTTGCAGCAGGACTTTGACGATTAAAAACGACATCGAAATCGTGGCCGCCCACAACACAGCGACAACTACCGCGAAGAACACGGACAAATAGATCTTCGAGCGATAGCGCCAAACGTAAGGCAATAAACGAGTAAGCTGATCCACGGCTGATCCATCCTTGGAACATGATCCCGAACGCTTCTTTGCCGTTCGGAAGGGGCGGGATTACAGCCCGTTTGGCAGGTGAGTGTCCAGACGAAATCCCGGCCTATGAAAAGGCGATCTTCAGCGTCTCGCCCAAGCGGACCAGGGCATCGGCGTGGTTTCGGTGGATTGGGATGCCCTCCACCTTCCAACGTTCCGCTCGCTCATGTTCGAGTTCTCCAGGCAGGCGAACTTTGTCAAAACCGTCTGCTGGTTCCAGGGCCCGTATTTCCGTCGTAGCCAAGCCGATTTCGGAGTAAAACTTTTCAATGTCACCAAACTTGGTTGGGTCGATCACATAGAAGAAATGCTCAGAGCCTTCCAAATAAGGGTCACGCTTCTTGCGGATCGGCATCCGGCGTCCCACCAACGGCCCAGCCAGCACCGAACACATGTAAGCCAGGCCGAATCCACGTGCTCCAGCGGCAGGAAGCAGCGTCTTCGCCGCCGAGGGTTCGTTCGTCTGGTTGCCTTCCGCGTCCAACGCCCAACCGTCCGGCAACGGCAGGCCATACAGCTTGCGAGTCTCCACTTTTCCCCAAGACGCCTCGGCACAAGCCATGTCGAGGACAAACGGCGGACCACTGCGGCTCGGCACGCCCCAGGCCAGTGCGTTGTTGGCCACGGCCGCTTGCTTGCTGCCGTAAGCCGCGACTGTCGGATAGGCGGTGCTCGTCGTGCTGTATCCGATGCAGCCCTCTTGAATCGCCATGAGCGCGTACACCGACGCCGCTCCATAATGCTGGCCGCGAGTCACCACGACCGTACCGGTACCGACCTCCTTGGCCTTCTTGATCGCCAGCAGCATGGCCCTCGTCGAAGCGACGTGCCCCATTCCCTTGTTTCCGTCAATCACCGCCATCGCCGGGCTGTCAGTGACGACCACCGTGCTCGCTCGCGGATCGATATTCCCTTCATCAATCGCTTGGATGTATCGCGGCAATGCTCGGCTGCCGTGCGAGTGGATCCCTCGAAGATCAGCCTCAATCATGCGATCGGCGGTCATTTCGGCTTCAACCGCGAACATCGCCTTTTTGACGAGGATTTTCACGATCCAGTCGCGTAGGAGTGGCGCTGGCACAATGACTTCTTGAGCGGCATCGCGCGGAATATCGGGAGTGACAGCGGTCATGTTGAGTGTCCGTGGAAAATCTGGAGATGTTTTCGTCCGTCTGATCAATGATCGTGGAGACTACAGGTAGTCGTTGCGGATCGGGTGGAAAATGTCGAGCGCTTTGCAGACGTTGTCCAGCGCCACGACATGATGTGTGACGCCGCCCGGAATGCGATACATATCGCCGGGGCCGAGAACGCGATCTTCGTCGCCCAAAAAGAAGTGAGCCTTTCCTTCGATGACCATCCCGACTTGCTCGTGCGGATGCGAGTGTGGTTGCACGACGGCATTCGGCTCAAAGGTGACGAGGCTCAGCATCATCTCACGGCAGGCTGCCGTCTGAATCTGAACTCCCGGGAAAATGTTGTGCTTCGAGGCGGAATCAGTTTCGACGAAATACTTTGACACGAGTCGGTCCTTGTAACGGGGCTAATTCTTCTGGGGCACGTCATGGGCTGTCGGAGTTCGCCACTTGTGGCCGTTGGCGGCAAGCATTTGATTGGCTCGCTCTGGCCCCCAAGTGTTGGCGGCGTAAAGTTCAGGCATGACCGCCTCTTTCTCCCAGTATTCGAGAACCGGCGTCACAAATCTCCAAGCCTCTTCGAGTTCATCACTGCGTGTGAATAACGTCGAATCACCACGAAGCACATCGAGAAGCAAACGCTCGTAGGCTTCGGGAAGTTCGCCACCAAACGCCTCGTCATATTGAAAATCCATCGTGACCGGATGCAGTTGATACTGCATTCCAGGACGCTTCGATGAAATCGACATCAAGATGGCTTCGCTGGGCTGAATGCGAAACACCAGCGTGTTGGGTTGCGCGGTGACGAACTCGCATATGTCTCCGTCGCACTCGACCGTGTGAAACAGATGCAGCGGCGGTTGTTTGAACTGGATCGCAATTTCGGAAACGCGCTCGGGGAAACGCTTGCCAGTTCGCAGATAAAAGGGGACGCCAGCCCAACGCCAATTGTCGATTTGCACGTGCATCGCGGCATACGTCTCACGCCGTGAACCGGGCTCAATCCGGTCTTCTTGCAGATAGCCCGGAAGTGTTTGTCCGTTTGATTCACCAGTGGTGTATTGCCCCGGCACGGCCCAATCGGCGATCGAACCACGGCGTCCCGGCGAAAGGCATTGCAGCACTTTCAACTTCTCATCCCGAATCGCGTCCGCGTGAAAACGGGCGGGGGCTTCCATTGCAATCAGGCTGAGCAATTGCAGCACGTGATTCTGCATCACATCGCGGAGAGCTCCCGCTTTGTCGTAGTAACCGCCGCGACCGCTTTCGATTCCTTGCGACTCGGCCACGGTGATTTGCACGTGATCGATGTGGTTGCGGTTGAGGAGTGGTTCAAAGATCGCGTTGCCGAACCGAAACAGCAGGATGTTCTGCACCGTCTCTTTGCCGAGGTAATGGTCAATGCGGTAGATCTGATCCTCGCGCAACAGCCGGTTCAGGGACTGGCTGATGTGTTGCGAGGACTTCAAATCCTGGCCAAAAGGCTTTTCAAAGACGATTCGCAGGCGGTCGGACGATTCTGCCGGCGGGATTAGGCCAGCATGACTCAGGGACTCGACGGCTGGGATAAAAAGCTTAGGGTCCGTCGCCATGTAGACAACGCGAGTCCGCCCGGTTGCCCCGCCGCAGTTCTGCTCGATTTTCTCGATGACTTGGCGTAGCGGGCTGAAATCCGCAGATTCGTCCAAGTTTGTCCGAGCATAGAAAAGTCGCTGAGAAAAGGTGGCCCACTCGGTGTCGGTCACATTACGGACGAATTTCGTGACCGCTTCTCGCATCTCGGCCCGAAAAGATTCATCCGATTTTTCGCGGCGAGCGACGCCGATGATCGGAATCTGATCCGACAAGAGGTCCTTTCGAGCGAGTAAAAACAGGGCCGGCATCAACTTTCGAGCCGTCAAATCACCGGAAGCTCCGAAAATCAGGACCGTCGTTTTTCGTGCCGGCATACTGAGTACGCTGGATGGCTGAATTGCCGCCGAAGAGGGGGAATCAGCGGAGTTGGGCATGGTCATTCCCTTCATGATCGACGTGCTGAGAAATTGAAGCGGTCGAGGTGGGTTGAAACTCAACCGGCGCGGCATCATAATCCTCGCTTCTTTTTCGGGACACTGACGCGCGAATCTGTCCACAAAGGTAAGAATTGAATGACACGGCTATCGACAACTGAAATTAAAAAACGTCGTAAGAAGAAGTCACGGCTCAAGAAGAAGCTTACGTGCCGCTTCTGCCCGGATGGATGTGATAGTCCGCCGCGCCCTATTTATGTCGATTACAAAGACCTGAAAACGTTGCGTTTGATGGTCAGTCGGACGTCCACAATCATCGGGCGTCGTCGCACTGGCAGTTGCGCGAAGTATCAACGAGCTGTAAAAGAGGCCGTCTTACGGGCTCGGTTTATGGCGTTGCTTCCGTACGTGCCCGAGGAGTAACGGTGGCGGCTTCGGTCGTTCGTTCGCTTGCGGTGAGTCGATTTCGTTTGGTCTCAGGGTGTGGCGAGTTTGTTTTCACATCCCGCTTTGCTGTTCGGTGAGCATTCAATGTCTACGCTGACTATGTCCAAGAGCCGCGCGGAAAATGTTTTGGCTCCTCGCCCGGTGGTTGATGTCCGGCAGGCGATTCTCGAAGCCGATCCGTTTGGCCCCGAACAGGTGAAGCAATTGCGGTTTGCCATTGCTGGCTCACAGGTCGGTGATGTTCGGCAGGCGTTGGCCGAACTTTCCAACAATGTGGCCGATGGCGAGGCCAACAAGCGCAATCACATTGCGTTGGGCATCACCTGCTATTTGATGGCCCGGCATGCTCTGGCTGCTGAGCATTTAGCCAAGGTCAGCGGCGACGCGACGGCGACGTATTATCTGGCTCAGGCGATGGTTTCGTTGGGCCAATTCGACGAAGCGGCTGCGAAGTTTGAACAGGCCACCGCACAAGGCTGGGACAATGTCGATTCGACGCTGTTTCGCGCCGGTGCGATCCGCCAAGCGGGCCGACTTGATGAAGCGGAGGCGATTGTCCGCAGTACCGCCCGTGCCGGTGCCACCCGAGCCGAGTACTCATTCCAGATGGGGTGTATTCTCGCCGAGCGGAGCGACACGTTTGGCGCGATCGAGTACTTTGAGCGTGCCGTGGACATGGACCCGCACCATACCGGAGCCCTCTTTCGTCTGGCGAATCTGAACAATCAACTGGGCAACGATGAGGACGCGATCAAGTTATACGAGCGGGCGTTGTCGCGGCCGCCGTTCTTCTTCGGAGCCTTGGTCAACCTCGGTTTGATGTATGAAGACCAGGAAATGTACGCCCCGGCCGCGTTCTGTTTCCGGCGAGCGCTGGAGTTTGATCCGACCAATCTGCGAGCTCGGCTGTACCTCAATGATGTTGAGGCTGTCGGCGATATGTTCTTCGATGAAGAGACCGTCCGACGTAATCGTGATTTGGAAGCTGTCCTCCTCGTTCCGATTGCGGACTTCGAGCTATCGGCTCGCAGTCGTAATTGCTTGGACCGCGCGGAAATTTTCACGTTGGGTGATCTCACACGGATTACCGAAGCCGAACTGCTGTCCAACAAGAACTTTGGCGAGACGTCATTGAAAGAAGTTCGCGAGATGATGGAGTCACGAGCCCTGACTGTTGGTCAGTCGCTCGCGATGGGAAAACCGGCTGCCGTATTGACGCTGGCTCGCGAAGACGTCGCTCCCGAGGTGCGTGCCAAGCTGGAGATGACCGTTGGAGATTTGAATCTCACGGTTCGATCGCGAAAGTGCCTTTCTCGCTTGGGTATCACGACCGTTGGCGAGTTGGTTGCGAAGTCAGCCGACGAACTGTTGACCGTGCGAAATTTCGGTGTCACGTCGCTCAACGAGATTCGAGCGAAATTGACCGAAGCCGGCATGGCCTTGCGTAACGACTGATTGCTTTCTGTTGTGGATGCCCGCTGAATTGCTGCCGAATATCCGTGCCACGGGCGGCTCGGCTGTGATTTCTTTGGGGACATGAGCAGGCGAGCCGCCTGCTCTACGTTTTTCAAGCCGAACGTTTGCGAATCGCGCGTGGTGATCGCAGTTTTTTCGCGGGCTTCACGGGCTGGTACAGCCACGCTCGTTGCTGCTTGCCGATCGTTTCCCAGTGGTTGAGTTTGCGGAAGCAGTACGCAATCTTTTGAGCCAGCCATCGTGGTACACCGGCAGCGATCGCGAGGTCGGCGGTCGTGAAGGGTGGCCCCTGACAGAGTTGCTCGACGGCTTGTGGAAACAGGTCGAGCAAATCTTCGGGGGAGCGGATCAGACGTCGTTCTTCGACGCTGACGAGGCAGCGATCTTCGGTCGTGTAGTCGCGCTGCCGTTTCCACCGTCTGGGGCGAGCGACTCGAAACTCTTCCTCCGTGATCAGGAGCAATTCCAGAGTCAGTGCAGGATGCGGGAACGCTCCGATAAAGTGGACGAGTTCACTGAAGACGTCGTGGAAGCCCTGTCGGCGCGGGCTCCAGCGACGAGAGATTTCCTCACCGCCACGTTTCTGGCGACGAACAATCTGCTTGCGAGCGGTCAGCGGTTTGACGACCGTGACCTCGTAACCTTGTTCCAGTAAGTCAGCGATCTTTCGCTTGATTGCGAAGAGCGATGCGACTTGCACTTCGATCAGTCGCCCGTCAACGACCGCGTCGATGCGATAGCCAGCCAGCGTTTGCTCTTCGTCCGCCTCGTTGCCAGAGAGGAGTCGCTTCAATTCGCGGTGCAGTGACGTTTCCATGCGCGAGTTGTAGGCCACAGGCAAAAATAAACGCGAGACCAGTCGTTGGCGTTTGAGTTCAGGCTAGTGACGAAGTTGCTGCGAGCTTGACGACATGCGGAGGGACTTGGATGCTGTCGCCCCCGCTTGGACGGCGTCGGCATTCGTGCCAAGACGCAAACTTGATTCCCGCCGAAGGAGCCCATGATGTCGGATCAGCCTACCGTTTCGCCCACCGAACCTGTGATTCACCGGTCTTCTTCGCGGTGGCCGATATTCGGCATGATCGTTCTGGCGGGGCTGGCGGTTTGCGTGTCGTTGTTGAATCGACCGCGCGTTCCTTCGCTGCTGCTAGAAAACACGCTGATCGCGGCCGATGAAAAGACTGAAACGACGACGGCTAAACCCGCCAAGAAAGAGACGAAGCCAGCCACGAAGAAATCGGCAGGCGACACAAAAGCTGACGACCCGAAAGAAGACGGAGCGGAAAAGAAGGGTTTGGAAAATCCGTTCCCGCGACGGTTCAAGTTGTCCGGTGATGAACTTTCCGGCGGAGTCGAGTGGTTGAACACGTCGGGCGAGATCGAGCTGAAAGATCTGCGTGGCAAAGTGGTTTTGCTCGACTTCTGGACTTATTGCTGCATCAACTGCATGCACATCCTGCCGGACTTGAAGTTCCTCGAACACAAGTACCCGAAGGAGTTGGTCGTGATCGGCGTCCATTCGGCGAAGTTTGATAACGAGAAAGATTCGGAGAACATCCGCCGAGCCGCATTGCGGTATGAGATTGAGCATCCGATCGTCAACGACGCTGACATGAAGATCTGGCGCGGCTTCGGCGTGAGAGCGTGGCCGACGATCGGGCTCATTGATCCCGAAGGTTATTTTTGTGGCGTCGCATCGGGAGAAGGCAATCGTGAACTGCTCGACGAGGTCATCGCCAAGTTGATCGCGTATCACCGCGCGAAAGGGACTTTGGACGAGACTCCGGTGCAATTCGATCTCGAACGGAACCGCGTCAAACCGGGGCCGCTGCGTTTCCCTGGCAAGGTCTTGGCCGACGAAGCTTCGAATCGCCTCTTCATCACTGACAGCAATCACAATCGGATCGTGATTACTTCGCTTGAAGGAAAGCTGCTCGACGTGATCGGCAGCGGCACCGCCGGGGCTACGGACGGCAATTACAAAACCGCGACCTTCTTCCGTCCGCAGGGAACGGCACTGGTCGGCGACAACTTGTTTGTGGCCGATACCGAGAACCACATGCTGCGAGTCATTGACTTGAAAGCGAAGAAGGTCACGACGCTCGCGGGGACGGGGAAGCAAGCTCAGTTCCGAGATCGAGGCGGATCGCTGCGTAAAACGGCGCTCAACAGCCCGTGGGCGATCTCGCATATCGACGGGACGTTGTACATCGCGATGGCCGGGCCGCATCAGTTGTTTTCCCATGAGATCGGTTCGGACGAGATCACCGTCTTCGCCGGCAGCGGTCGTGAAGACATTTTGAATGGGCCACTTTCCGAATCCGCGTTCGCGCAGCCTTCGGGGATTTCTGTCGGCAATGGCAAGGCGTTGTATGTCGCCGACAGCGAAGGATCCTCGATTCGTAAAGTGACGCTCGGCTCCAAGGGCGAAGTGACGACGGTCGCTGGAGCATCGGACTTGCCTCAAGGGCAGACGTTGTTCGCCTTCGGTGACATTGATGAAGTGGGCGGCAGTGCTCGATTTCAACATCCGCTCGACGTGTTGTTTCACGACGGGGCGCTCTTCGTCGCCGACAGCTACAACCACAAGGTGAAGCGGATCGATCTCACCAGCCGCAAAGTGACGACGATCCTCGGCACAGGCAAATCGGGATCAGGGTTGGACCCCTTAAAGTTGGCAGAGCCTGCGGGTCTTACGGCTGTGAAGAACAAGCTCTTTATTGCCGACACGAACAATCATCGCATCCTGGTGGCCACTTTGCCGTCGGGTGACGTGAGCGAACTGAAGATCGACGGCTTGCAGCCACCTCCTCTTCCGAAAGATTCCGATGATGTGGCGGAAGGCAAGGAAGTCATCTCCGTTCCCGCACAAGTCCTCGCGAGCGGCGAAGCCTTGAACTTCAGCGTCAACTTCAAATTGCCCGAAGGCTACAAGCTCAACAAGTTGGCGAAGGTGACCTACAAGTTGGAAGCCGTTGGTGACCAAAGCCTCGTTGCCGCTGATCAACTCAAAGCTCGTAAGGTCGCTGAGGTGAAAGAAGACGCCGCCGTGATCAGCATTCCGCTCGCCAAGAAAGAGGGTGACGCGAAGTTGTCACTCTCCCTGACGTTTTCCTACTGCCGAGACGGCGTCGGTGGTGTCTGCAAAATCAAGACGGTTCGCTGGAGCATTCCGGTGCAGGCATCGGCCGCAGGGAAAGCAACCTCGATCAAGTTGGAAGCGGCGGCTGAATAGTGTGGCGCGACGCTCCGCGTCGCGAATGAATCACGACGCGGAGCGTCGTGAAGAATTGACGTGGGATAGGCTTCCAGCCTGTCATCTCAGCCCGAAAACATGACAGGCTGGAAGCCTATCCCACGAAAAATTCACAACCTCGGAGCGTCGTGCCACACTAGCCCGGCTTAGTCGCCCTTGAAGAGATTGCTGACGATGTCCGAACTCACTCACTTTGACGAATCCGGTGCGAGTCGCATGGTGGATGTGGGCTCGAAAGAAATCACCTTACGGTTGGCTCGCGCTGTTGGCTTTGTGCGAATGCAGCCAGCGACGCTGGAACTCATCCGCAATCGACAGGTCTCGAAGGGTGACGTCTTCGAGGTCGCTCGGTTGGCGGGGATCATGGCCACGAAGCGAACCGACGAACTCATCCCGCTGTGTCACTCGTTGGGTCTCGACAGCGCGAAGATCGAGTTCGAGATTGTCGATAGCGCCACAGTGAAGATCGAATCGACCGTCACGCTTCACGGTCGCACCGGCGTCGAAATGGAAGCGCTCACCGCCGTGAGCATCGCCGCGCTGACGATCTACGACATGTGCAAAGCTGTTGATCGAGCGATCTCGATTGGCCCTATCGAGTTGCTCGAAAAATCCGGAGGTCGAAGTGGTCACTGGATTCGCACACAGCAGGAGTAGGTCAGCCTTTCCTGGCTGCCCCGATTAACCATCGACGTTATTTCGCACATTCGGGTCAGGCTAGAAAGCCTGACCTACGATTGGCCTAAGTCTCATGAATCGCTTGGTCATTGGTTGTGGTTACTTGGGACTACGGGTTGCCTCGCACTGGAAGGCCATCGGAGACGAGGTCGCTGTACTGACTCGTTCCCAAGAGCGTGCCGAGTTGCTCTCCACGCAAGGATTCAAGCCCGTTGTCGGCGATGTCATGAGTCCCACATCGTTAGCGCAGCTTCCAGATTCAGACACCGTTTTATACGCGGTTGGGTTTGATCGTTCCGGCGGACATTCAAAGCGGAACGTGTACATTGAGGGTCTGAGAAATGTCTTGACTCAGATTCACGGTCGTTGTGGCCGCTTCATCTACGTTTCCAGCACGAGCGTTTACGGCCAGTCTTCCGGCGAATCCGTCGATGAAGCATCGGCGACTGATCCTGTGGAGGAGAACGGGCGGATCTGTGTCGATGCGGAGTCGGACTTATGGCAGTCCTTTGATCCCTCAATCAACAATCGAGCAATCGTCTTGCGATTGGCAGGGATCTACGGGCCAGGACGCCTGCTCGCTCGAATTGATCAGCTCAAACAAGGAGAGCCGCTCACGGGGAATCCAGAGGCGTGGCTCAATCTGATCCACGTGGATGATGCCGTGCAGGCAGTGCTGGCTGCGGATGAACGGGGAACTCTCGGCGAGACTTATCTGGTGTGCGATGATCGACCACTGCGCCGAATCGAGTATTACTCGGCTCTGGCAGAAAGAGTCGGCGCACCCTCGCCGCGATTTGCGGAACTCGCTTCTGATTCACCGGAACGACAGCAGTTCAACAAACGCTGCATGAATCATCGGCTTCGTCGCGAACTGGGTGTCGAACTCCGATATCCCACAATCACCGCAGGACTGGATGATCTACCTGAGGTGTTGCGAGCGAAGGAGCCGCTTCGATCCGAATGAAATACCAACGGCCTTTGGGCGATTGGCTGACAAATAGATCGGCGGTCTTTTGCGATCCCTTGTCGGCCCTTGAAGCGTCTTCCTGCGAACCATCGCCCGAGTGAATTGTGGTCCAGCCAACCGAGCCCCGTTCATCAATCACTCGGTAAGTGCCAGGAAGTATCCCGTCCGGTAGAACGCATCGAGAGAAATTGGACTCGGACGAGATCGCGATGCCACGGCTGATTTGCGAAATGATTGGGTCGCGTCGTGCCTCTTGAATGAGAGGCGGTCGCTCAGGAAGTCGGGGCTTCGCGGCCAGCATGGTCGTCACAGGCGATCGATCCGATTCCCATGCGGTGGCGAAGATGCCGGTAAATGCGAGCAAGAGTGCAACACGTGCTGCCATTTCAAATCATCCCAAAACGTTCTGAGCCAAAGTTGTCTACTGGCCTCAACAAGCAAAAGCTGCCAGTCAACATGTCGTCCAATCAGAATCGGACTCGGCATGAATGGCACATTGGTGAAACCGCTCCGGTTGTGCGGCGAACGAGTTCTTCGGCGTCAGGAGGAACGATCGTGTCAGGCGGTCGTCGCAGGCGACTCGATAGCAGGATGCGAATCAATCCGATTATGACGCGCTGACTCAAGCTACGTGATGGTCGCCACGGTATCTGAGTCACTCCGCGACTCGCACCAAGGTTCGACGATCGACCGGTCGCACGTTACCCTCACCTTCTCGTTTTGCCGTCCAGTAACGTCATTAAATCAACAGGCTCAGGCCGCCGATCCGCACGGTGTCTGATGACCAAAACAGGAACTTCGATCGGTGGGATCTGACAGCTATTTCATGGAGCCGGTGACTCAGCCGCTCAACGGGACGGTGAAGCCACCGGGATCAAAGAGCCTCACGAATCGGGCTCTTGTGGTGGGTGCGCTGGCTCGTGGCGAGTCGATGCTGACCAACGTGCTCGACAGCCAAGATACACAGGTCATGCTGGAGAGCTGGCGACGACTGGGCGTGACCGTTGAGCACAACGTGGCGGAGAACTCGGTCAAGATGCGCGGCTGCTCCGGTCGGATGTCAGCTCAGTCTGCGGAGCTTTGGCTAGAGAACAGCGGCACGAGCATTCGATTTCTGACGGCGGCTTGCACAGTAGGCTCGGGGCGATTTCGCTTGGATGGCAATTCACGGATGCGACAACGTCCGATTCTCGATCTCGTGCAAGCGTTGAATGCTCTCGGTGCGAACGTGACGTGTGCGACGGATAGTGGTTGTCCTCCCGTTGAAGTGATCGCTGATGGTTTGCCCGGCGGTCGTACAACAGTCGCTGGAAACATTTCGAGCCAGTATCTCAGCGCATTGCTCATGGCCGCCCCGTGCGCGAAGTCAGCGGTCGAGTTGCACGTTTCGGGGGGCTTGGTTTCAGAGCCGTATGTGGACATGACTCTGGGCATCATGCAGCGATTCGGAGCGACGGCGACGCGAGCGGCTGACGGCAGCCTGCAAATCCCACCGACGGGTTATGACGGAACCGAATACGACATCGAACCGGACGCCTCTGCGGCGAGTTATTTTTTTGCCGCAGCGGCGATCACTGGCGGTGAAATCACGGTGATGGGACTCGGTCAGTCATCGTTGCAGGGCGATTTGCATTTTGTGGACGCACTCGCCGAGATGGGTTGTGAAGTCACGATCGGTAGCGACCGCACGACAGTGCGCGGTCGTCCGCTGCGTGGTATCGACATTGATATGAACGCGATCAGCGACACGGCTCAAACACTGGCCGCCGTCGCGGTCTTCGCGGACGGGCCGACGACGATTCGCAACATCGCTCATGTGCGGCACAAGGAAACGGATCGCATCTCAGCGGTCGTGACCGAACTGAAGCGGCTCGGTTTGAACGCCGACGAGCGTTCCGATGGGCTGACGATTTATCCGGGACTGCCGCAGTCAGCGACGATTGACACTTATGATGATCACCGCATGGCGATGAGCTTTTCGCTCATCGGCTTGCGAACGCCAGGAATTCGGATCGCCAATCCCAGTTGCACGGCGAAGACTTACCCTCGTTTCTTTGAAGACCTCGAACGATTGTGCGGACGGCGATGACAGACCAATTTGACAATGGCGGCAGTGATTCCAGAGAACGCCGTTACGGCCAACAACCGTCGCGAGGCGGACAATCTGGCGGCGGCGGATCATCGGGTGGTCGTTACGAATCGCGAGGCCCGCGACGTGACGACGATCGGCGCGGACCGCCTCGCAGCAGGCAAGACCAGTACCTCAATCAGCTTCCACAAGATCGGGACCAGGAACTCGATGACCGAGCACAAGGCTTTCCGTCGCTGGCTTTGAGATTGCCGATCGGCAAGACGTCGCGACAAATCGCCTTGACCACGTTGATGGCGGCCGTGAATTCCGACGAGTTTGTCACGGACCATTTGGAACAAGCTTTTGTTCGCTCCGATCTCGCACCGATCGAGCGACGACTGGCTACAGAACTCACCTTCGGGGTTGTTCGTCGCAAAGCCACGCTAGATGCGATTCTCGAAAAGGCGGTGACTCGTCCGAGGTCACAAGTCGAAACGGCCTTGTGGATGTTGCTCCGGATCGGTGTTTATCAACTCACGATTTGCGACGGAATTCCGCCGCACGCCGCGTGTGATGAAACCGTCGAACTCGCCCGCTGGATGGGCCGCCCAGAATGGGTCTCGTTGGCGAACGGTGTGTTGCGTGGCATCAGCCGCTCAGTTCTCGAAGAACAAACTCAAAACCAAACTCCGTCACCGCAATCAGTCCCCACGACTCATCACCGCTTCCGGCAGTTGGATCAACCAATATTTGCTGACCCCACTGACAAGCCGCTCGCTTACTTGGCGAAAGCTTTCAGTTTGCCGATGTGGTTGTTGGAACGCTGGGCCAAGCGGTTTGATTTTCCCGAACTGTGCCGACTCGGCTTTTGGTTCAACACGCCGGCACCACTCTGCCTGCGAGTCAACACTCTCCGCACCGATCGAGAGACTGTGCTCGCCGCGTTTGCAGAAGCGGGAGTCGTCGCTCGTCCGGGCGAGTTGCCGTCTTCCATTTGGCTCGGTCCTCTTGACGGAGTCCCGCGTAGCGACCGACCGACGACCGTTGCTGTTGAATCGGTTGATCTCACGCTGGGTGAAGAGATCGAAGCCCTGCTGGATTCATCGGGCGAGCGTTCGCCGAGTGACTCTGATGAAACGCCGACCAGCGAGAGCGATGTCCCACCGGAAGCAGTTGCGCGGCCAACTCGCCGCGACACGCCGATCCGCATTGATCGATTACCGGGCTTCAACGAAGGCTGGTTTGTGGTGCAAGACGAATCAGCGCAGCAAGTCGCCACATTGCTCGCCCCGCAACCGGGTGAGACGGTGCTTGATCTCTGTTCGGCACCAGGAACCAAGACGACGCACCTCGCGGAACTCATGCGTAACGAGGGCCGCATCATCGCGACGGACGCCAGCGAAGAGCGTCTGAAACGAGTTGACGAAAACTGTCATCGCCTCGGCATCACGATCGTTGAGACCAAAGCGATTTCCAACGAAAGCCTGGACATTCCCGAAGGACCGTTCGACGCGATCCTGATTGACGCTCCGTGTTCAAACACCGGAGTGCTGGGAAAACGTCCCGATGCGCGCTGGCGAATTCAAGCGGATGACTTGGAAGAGTTGTCGCGAATTCAGCTCCGTTTGTTGCTGGCGGCCTCCGATCGCCTGCGTCCGGGTGGTCGGATTCTGTATTCAACATGCAGCATCGAACCCGAAGAGAACTCCGCCGTCATCGAAGCCGCTGGCCATTTTCGCAAGAAGCTCAAACTGGAATTGATGAACGAACTGGTCCCCGGCCGCCCCGCAGACGGCGGCTTTCAGAGTTTGTTGCGATCGCAAGATTAAGCGTCCACGAACCACAGGCCCTGCTCTCGTCGAGGTCGATTTGTCACAGGACAACCCGCTGCGGATGGTTATTGAGGGGATCACGTACTGCATTGCTGTGAAAAAGGTATGGAAGCAGGGAAGTCTTCGGGAAGCTTGGCAACAAGAAACCAATTTCGAGAGTCCCAATGAAATCGACAGGTTATCACTGATTGGATTGGCACCAGATGGCTATTGGAGTCGGGTGATCGGCTCATCTAAAGCACGCGCAGCAGGACAGGTCTTCCCAGAGCATTGGTCGGCCTTTCGTAGTCTGCTCATGTCTATCATCACTCATGGTTTCGATGTGCGCTTCGCTGCATTCACGATCAATAGCGCCGATGACACGCTGCCGCATATGTCAAACGTGAGGTTTACGGAGCTTCCGTCGTGAGCATGCCACCATCGAACACCCGTTGAATGAGTCGCCGCGTTATTAATCGGGTGTCGTCAGCCGCACTTCGACACGCAGGCCGACGGGTGCCGAGAAGTCGCCAGGAAGATCAATGACCACTTCCATGACATGAAGATCTTTGCGTTCGTCGAACTCCGCACGAACGCGAAGTGTGGTCATGTCGGCGAAGAGTGCGGCAGGTTCATTCAGAGACGTCGAGCAGCCGTCTCCTTCACGTTTGAGATAACGCAGAACTTGTCCCGCGCACGGTGCCGTGATCAGCGTGTTCTGAAGCGTGGCTTTGGCTTGTGCGACTTCGGACTGAGCGAGTTCAACCTCCGCGATGGAGACCGCTCGGTTTTCTTGAGTCACGTTATTCCTCAGGTGAGCAACAACGGCTTCTTGTTCTTGGAAAGCAATTTGAGCTTGGTCACGCAACGATCGTATGCCGTCGGATTCCGCAGTGGTTGTCGCTTTACGAGCGGACAATGAGACCTGTCGTTCAAATTCGGTGACGGCAAAGCGGTGAGCTTCGTGCAGACGTTCCAGCGTTCGTTCGGCAGCGCGAATGCGATGCGGGTTGATGCCCGCATCCAACTCGACGAGGTGCGACTTGGCCAATGCAAGTTTTGCTTGTGCGACCTCCAAGGCGCGTTCTTCGACCGCGCTATCCAACTCCAGAATGACATCTCCAGAATTCAACCGCTGCCCCTCTGCTGCCACGCATCGCCTCACGATGCCGTTGACCTTCGGCGTCAATCTCCGCAATTCCGAGACTGGCTCGATGTAACCGAGTCCTTCGATGGTTTGTGAAGGTCGCGGCGGCGACCGCTCCGAACTGGCTTCGGGCAGCACATTTTTAGACTGCAACATCCAACCCGCGCCCGCCAACAGGCTCAATGCCACGAGCCATTTCAACGTGGTCTTCATGATTGTGTTGTCTCCATCAAACGCCCTTCGTCAACGACGACATTCTTGGTGAGCCGGGTGGCATCAAACGTGGATCGTGCGCCACCGTCAGCAAGACCGCTCCGTATTCTTGAGCGTGTTGCACCAGCAAGCGGACTACTTGTTGGCCATGTTCCCAATCCAAGGCTGCCGTCGGTTCGTCGGCGAGCAGGATCGGTGGGCGATGCAACACCGCTCGCGCGACGGCCACTCGCTGCCGTTGTCCGCCGCTGAGCTGGCCCGGTGGCTGCGAAAGGTGACGCTAAACAATTC
The DNA here is from genome assembly GCA_031387195.1 of Planctomyces sp. Classification (GTDB taxonomy): domain Bacteria; phylum Planctomycetota; class Planctomycetia; order Planctomycetales; family Planctomycetaceae; genus SXKJ01. The sequence goes on from JANNDA010001144.1 coordinate 16,820, forward strand.
TGCGGAACTTTTTTCAATCGGCCTGACTCTATTCGCCCCTCAAGAGATCGCCGTTGCGAACAGGTGGGCTCGGCGTTTTGATGTGTCGGGCTAACGGTCGGTTGAAAATGTGCCGCGTGCGCCACAAATGTTTTCAATGCTCAACTAAGTTTGCGGTCGCTACGCCGTCTAAGGACGTAGCGAAAGAGTGCATGCGATTCCGTCGGCACTTGGCCTCAATGAAAAACGAGAAAGAGGTTCCCATGCGTCAGCAACACTGGCTTCGAGCGGTTCTGGTGGCTTTGGCGATGGGAGCGGGAATCACGGGAGTGCGACAGCCGCAACTGGCTGCCAGCGAGATCGGGTTCGTCGAAGACTTCGCTCTCGCGTTGGATCGCACGATTGCCTTGAAGCAACTCGTGCCGGGGACCGAGGACTTCTATTACTACCATTGCCTGCACGCGCAGCAGACCGAGCAATTCGACAAGGTTGAACCGCTCGTCACGCAGTGGATGCAGCGGCTGGGGCAGACGCCGCGCGTGAATGAGATCCTCGCGCGACAGGCGTTGCTGACGTATGACAAAGACCCGCAGAAGACGTTGGAGTTCATTCGCAACAAGCTCGGCGTGCAGTTCGGGCATCAGAAGGAAGAACTCGGCGTCGAACCGAATTTGCCGACGAAGGTCGATCCGCAGTGGATTAGCCGAGCCACGCTCAAGCAGCAGGCGTTGCGACACGGGAATTTGAGCCGATTTGAGGATGCGGCGCTCGACTGGCTCGTCAACGAAAACCTCGACCCGGATCAACGGCGGGAATTGTTGTCGCGAATGAATCGGCCGGACTATGGGCCGCTCGTCAAGTTGGTTATCGACGATATCAACCATGCGAATTCCGGCAGCTTCGGGCAGTTCAACATTCATCGGCTGCTGACGAAGCGGCAGCTCGCCGAGTGCTTGAAGCTCAAGCCCGACTTGATCAACAACCAGCATTGGGTCGTCGCGTCGCTCATCAAATTGCAGCCGGGACCGGATGAGGACTGGCAGCACGACGCGAAGATCATGGCCGGTTATCTCGACCGAGTGTGGTCATTCGCCAGCGGATTGCCGCCGGCGCAGAACTCGCTGAAGGCACAGACGCTGTATCACCGACTGTGGCTCGATCGCTCGCAAGGGCTGTTCGATAAGGAGCGGTTTCTGGCGTATCTGAAACTCCCTCGATCCGTCGGTTACGGAGCGAAGGCGTATCTCGAATCGGAAGAGGTGAAGCACCGCGCGGCTGACTTGAACGCCGACTTGCGGCCAGCAACCCTCTTCGCGCCGGTCGGCAATGACGAACCGCTCGTGCGGAGTTATTTGCAGCACTTCCTGCTCGACGTGCCGAACACGAAAGAGTTTGACCCACTGATCAACGACACGTATTTGAAGCATCTCTTTGCCGAGACAAAGATCGTCAACGGACTCGGCGAACCGGAACAGTGGGCGGCGCAATTGCCCGCCGCCGCGTTCCAACAATTGAAGCAGCGGATCGACATTGATTTCGATTTCGCGAACAAGACGACCTACAGCGCGGACGATGCCGTCAGTCTCGATCTGCATGTGAAGAACGTCGGCACGCTGATCGTGAAGGTGTTCGAGATCAACACGCGGAACTACTACCGCGAGCATCTCAAGGAAGTGGACACCGACGTCAATCTCGACGGCCTCGTCGCCAACAAAGAGACGACCCACACCTACAACGACTCGCCCTTCCGCCGCATGAAGCGGCGGTTCGATTTCCCCGAACTGAAGAAGCCGGGCGTGTACGTCATCGACTTCATCGGCAACGGCCGCAGCAGCCGAGCACTCGTGCGAAAAGGGAAGCTCAAATTCCTGACTCGCACGACGACCGCCGGGCAACTCTTCACGGTGCTCGATGAGCAGAACAAAAAGCTGGACGACGCACGCATTTTGCTGAGCGGCCACGAATACACGCCGAGCAAAGACGGCACGATTCTGGTCCCGTTCACGCATCAACCGGGCCGGCAGCCGATTGTTCTCGTCGGGCGGACGGCAAAAGCTGAAAAGGACCGAAAGGACCAACGGGATGTGAAGGAGCACGAGTATGCGTGCCTCGATTACTTCCAACATGAGGCGGAAACGTACGCCCTCTCGGCGGGCATCTTCGTTGATCGCGAATCGTTACTGACCCGCAAGAAAACGAACGTTGTCATGCGTCCGCAACTGACGCTCAACGGTACGCCGGTGTCGCCGAGCGTTCTCGAAGAGGTCAAGCTGCGGATCGTTTCGACGGACCTCGACGGCGTTCCGTCATCCACCGAAGTTCCGAACTTCAAACTGTTCGACGACCGCGAGTCGGTGCATGAATTCCAAGTGCCGCCGAGGACTCAGTCGTTGCAGTTCGTGTTGCAGGCGAAGGTCCAGAACCTGAGCCTCAATCAAAAGATCGACCTCGCCGTCGGTGAAGCGTTCCAGTTCAACGAGATCGAGAAGACCGAACGCATTGAAGACCTGCACTTACTCCGCACGATCGACGGCTACTTCGTCGAACTGCTCGGCAAGACCGGCGAACCGAAAACGTCGCGGCCCGTGCAGGTCATCTTGAAACACCGCGACTTCCGCGATCCGGTTCACCTCACGCTGAAGTCCGACAAGCTCGGACGCCTCTCGCTGGGACAACTCGACGGGATCGCGGCGATCACCGTCACGGGACCGGAGGGAACTCAGCACGCTTGGCCGATCCGCCACGACGAGCATGTCTTCACGCAGTCGCTGCATGGCCGAGTCGGCGAAGTACTGACGCTGCCGTACCTCCCCGTAGGTCGGGCACTCGTGCCCGACGTTAAAGCCGCTGATGTGGATCGTGCGAACGATCCGGGCAGTCGGGCAGGAGTGCCCGACCTACAGCAAGATATTTCACTCCTCGAACTGTGCGGTGATTCGTTTCTCATCGGGCATCCCGACAAGGTCACGCTCAAGAACGGACTCCTCACAATCAGCGGTTTGCCCGCCGGCGACTTCGATCTCTGGCTGAAAGCGAGCAACAAGCACATTCGCATTCGGATCGCTCCGGGTGAAACGAAGCACGGTTATGTGCTCGGCCAAACGCGGCAGTTGGAAACGCGCGCGTTGCCCGCGTTGCAGATTGCCTCGATCACGCAGGACGACAAAGAGCTGACGATTCAGCTCAGCAACGTCAGCAAGTTCGCGCGAGTGCATGTCTTCGCGACGCGGTTCGTCCCAGCGTTTGCGGCGGGGAGTCACTTGTCGAAAATCATCGTGGCCGAGCCGTATGCGATCACGAACTCGCCCGCCGAATCGGTCTATCTCGCGGGACGGAACATCGGCGACGAATACCGTTACATCATCGACCGCAAGTACGCGAAGAAGTATCCGGGCAACATGCTCGAACGCCCGTCGCTGCTGCTCAATCCGTGGGTTGTGCGGACGACGGAAACCGGCGAGCAAGTGGCGGTTGGCGGCGATGAGTTCGGTGCGAAAGGTGTCGGACTCGGTCGCGGTGCAAATCGTGGTGAGGCAAAACAGGCCGCAGCCGCAGCGGCCGGAGACTTCGCGAACCTCGACTTCCTCGGCGAAGCGTCCGCGATCTTCCTCAATCTCGTGCCGGACAAAGAGGGGCGAGTCACCGTCGATCGCAAAGCGCTCGGCGGTCATCAGCACATACACATCGTCGCCTGCGATCCGCTCAGCACGACGTCACGCAGCGTGGCCCTCAAGCCGGTCGAGACGCATTTCATTGATCTCCGTTTGGCGAATGGGCTCGACTCGAAGCAGCACTTCACGCAGCAGAAGCAGATCAGCATCGTCCGCGCCGGTGAGCCGTTTACGCTGGCCGATATCGCGACTTCGAAGTTCGAAGCTTACGACAGTCTGTCGCGAGTTTATCTGCTGTTCTCGACGCTGACCCGCGACCCGAAGCTCGCCGAGTTTCAGTTCATCCTCAACTGGCCGAAGCTCAAGCCGGAAGAGCAACGGACGATGTATTCGAAATTCGCCTGCCACGAGTTGAACGTCTTCCTGGCGAAGAAAGATCCCGCGTTCTTCAAGGCGGTCGTGCTGCCGTACCTGGCCAACAAAAAGGACAAGACTTTTGTGGATCGTTGGCTGCTGAGCGAGAAGCTCGATTCGCACCTGCAACCGTGGTCGCACGGGCAACTCAATACGGTCGAGCGAATCTTGTTGGCACAGCGCGTCGCCGGTGAAGGCCCGAAGACGGCGCGGCACATCGACGACTTACAACGCTTGCTACCTCCCGACATTGACCGCTTCTTGCACCTGTTTGATACCGCCGCGAAGGGGAGCGCGTTGGAAACGAGCGATGCACTTGGATTGAAAGGCGCGTTGGTCGAACAACTCAAAGAGGTTGAACTCAAAGCGGCTTTCGATGCTCCACCACAATCGGAGACCAGCGGAGCGGCGAGCGGGGCTGCTGCTCCCGCACCTGTGGCCGCGAAGAGTGGCATGCTGAGATTCGCGGCTCCGGCAGCCGGCAAACCCGCCGAGATGCAGGACGCACGTCGCAAGCTGTCTGAGCGACAAGAAGTGGCCGAGAAGGCCAAATCACAATCCATGATGAAGAAGCGAGAATCGGGCCTCGCTCGCGACGGCAAGGCGGACGAAGATCGGCTCAGTCGTTTGAGCGATGAGTCAGAGGCCAAAGACAAAGCCATTGTCTTCTTTGAAGAGAACGAACAACTCCTCCGCCAAGTCCGGCAGCTTTACCGCAAAATGGACCCGACCAAAGAATGGGCCGAGAACAACTACTACAAGCTGCTGATCGCCGATCAGCACGCGGGGCTGGTCACGGTCAACGCTTTCTGGCGCGATTACGCTCAGCACGATCCCGCTGGCGAAAAACCGTTCCTCAGTACGAACATCGCCGAGGCGTCGCGCAACTTCACCGAGATGATGCTCGCGCTGGCGGTGCTCGATTTGCCCTTCGAGGCGGAGAAGCATGAATCCAAATTCGATGGCCCGAAGATGACGCTCGCTCCCGGCAGCCCGATGATCGTCTTCCACGAAGAGGTCAAACCGGCCAAGAACGCGGCAGCCGCTGTGCCAATTCTCGTCAGCCAAAACTTCTTCAAGCACGGCGATCGACATCGACAAGAAAACGGCGAGCAGATCGACAAGTACGTCGCCGAAGAATTCCTGATTCACACTGTCTACGGCTGCCAAGTGGTCGTGACGAACCCCTCGTCCGCTCGGCAAAAGCTGACGCTGCTGCTGCAAGTGCCGCAAGGGGCGCTGCCGGTCATGAACGGGCAGCCGACTCGCAGCGTGCATGTCGACTTGCAGCCGTATCACACGCAAACGCTGGATTACTACTTCTACTTCCCCGCCGCCGGGAAGTTCCCACACTTCCCGGTTCACGTCGCGAAGAACGGCGAACTGATCGCCTTCGCCGCGCCGACCACTTTGAACGTTGTCGATAAGCCGACCAAGATCGACACCGAAAGCTGGGACTACGTTTCGCAACACGCTTCCGCCGAAGACTGCCTCGCGTTTCTGACCAAACACAACGTTCACGGCTTGAACCTCGAACGCATGGCCTGGCGGATGCACGAATCAAAATTCCTCGACGCCGCGCTGAGCCTGCTCGCCGCGCGACACGCTTATCACCCGACATTGTGGAGCTACGGCCTCAAGCACAACCACGTCGCCGCGATCCGTGAGTTCCTGCAACACACAGACGGCTTCGTCAACGAATGCGGCGGTCGGCTCACAAGCCCGCTGCTGACGATCAACCCGGTCGTGCGTCGGACTTACGAGCACCTCGACTACAAGCCGCTGGTCAATTCTCGCGCTCACCGCCTCAGCCAGCGGCGGCACATCGTCAACGCGGTCTTCAACGACCAGTACCATCGCACGCTGCAACAGCTCGCGCACCAGCGAGCCTTATCCGACGACGACCTGATGGTCGTCACGTACTACCTGCTGTTGCAGGACCGCATCGAAGAGGCGCTCGCAACATTCGCACGCGTGAACCCCGATCGGCTCACCACACGGCTGCAACACGATTACTTCACGGCGTACCTCGACTTCTTCAACGACGACCCGAAGACCGCGCGAACCATCGCCGCGAAGTACGCCGACTACCCCGTCGATCGCTGGCGTGACGCCTTCGTGGCGATCACCGCGCAACTGGCAGAAGCGGACGGAGCCGGTGCCAAGCAGATCGACAAGGACGATCGCAACCAAGAACAAACGCAACTCGCGGCGACCGATCCGAACTTCGATTTCACGGTCGAAGCGAAGCAACTCACGATCAATCATCAGAACTTGGACTCCGTCCGCGTGAGCTATTACTTGATGGACGTCGAACTGCTCTTCAGCCGCAACCCATTCGTCCAACAATTCAGCGGGCAGTTCAGCCTGATTAAGCCGAACCACGTCGCCACGATCGGCCTCACACAAGCCGGAGTCGCCGGAGAGAAACCGCAACTCGACAAAGAGGGCAAACCGATTCCCCGCGCGGGGACCACGAAGATCGACCTGCCGAAAGAACTGCACAACCAAAACGTCCTCGTCGAAATCACCGGAGCTGGCCAAACGAAAACGCAGGCGTATTACTCACACTCGCTTGCCGTGCAGGTCATCGAGAACTACGGGCACGTCAAAGTGACTCACGTGCAAACCGGCAAGCCGATTTCGAAAGCCTATGTGAAGGTCTACGCCCAACGTCCCAACGGCAGCGTGCAGTTCTACAAAGACGGCTACACCGATCTGCGCGGCCGCTTCGATTACGCCTCGCTCAACACCAACAATCTCGACGCCGTCAGCAAGTTCGCGGTACTGGTGATGAGCGAAGACCATGGTGCCTTGGTCAAGGAGGCAAACCCGCCGAAGCAGTGAGGACGGGAGCGCAATAACTTCCCGATGTCACGTTAGCACGACGCGCAAGCGAGTGGTTCCTGCAATGACCACTCGCTTGCGCGTCGTGCTAGTTTCCCCATGCACCGAGAAGTTATTGCGATCCCGTTCCTAAGGTTTGGATATCTGGCTCAAGGGCTACCCGCGTCGAAGAATTTCTCAGACCAGCAATTTGCTGAAATCGAAGGTGAAGGCTTCGTCGATTTCGGCGAGCGTGCTGAGGACATCGTTACCGGAGCCCCCCGCGATGGTGTCACGCTCTGCACCGCCATCGACGTTATCGTTGTCGTCTCCACCAAGGCAGACATCGCGTCCGGCACCACCGCGGAGCGTGTCGCTGCCGTCGTCTCCTAGCAACACATCGTTACCGGATTGACCATCCAGGAAATCGCTGCCATCACCACCGGAGATGATGTCGTTGCCGGAGCCGCCGGTGATGGAGTCTGCGCCAGCTCCACCGCTGATGGTGTCGTCGCCCGTACCACCGTCGATCGTATCGCTGCCGGTGTCTCCAAAGATCTTGTCTCGGCCATCACCTCCGGTGATTAGGTCGGCACCGATTCCGCCATCGAGCCAATCGTTGCCGACACCACCTGAGATCGTGTCGAAACCATCGCCGCTGCTGATGGAATCGTCGTCGTTACCACCATTGATGTTGTCGGCGGCAGCACCTCCGATGATCGTGTCTTTTCCGGAGCCGCCACTGATGAGGCCGCCAACGGGACTCGACCGAATGCGATCGGGGCCGGTGCCTCCAGTCAGTGTCACGGGGCCATTGAAGCCACTGGCGTCAATGAGGTTTCCGAGAGAATTCGATGCGATCAAATTGGCGCGTTCGATGGATGAGAGCGTGTCCGAGCCGTTTCCGGTGAGCAGCGTCGGGGTCAGGACTTGGTCGAACCGCGAGGTTTGAATGACCAAGTCGATGCCGTTGCCTCCTTCGAGGAGATCACTGCCCGCACCACCCAGGAGTGTGTCGTCTCCGTCGCCTGCGTGCAGAATGACATAGCCGGGAGTAAACCGACTGGCGTCGAGTTTGTTCTTGAGGGAATTGCCGAACAGCTCCGCGTGCTCGATGCTCGCCAGTGGGTCAGTGCCGTTCCCGACGATCAGATTCGTTGCCAGGACGAAGTCGCTCAAGGTCGAGTCGATGATCCAGTCGATGCCCGTGCCGCCGTCGATGGTGTCGTTGCCGGTTCCAGCGAGCACCGTGTCGTTGCCTGATCCGGCATAGATCTTGTCGTTGCCGTTTCCGGTTTCGATCCGGTTGTTCGCTCCGTTTCCGGTGATGATGTCATGGCCGACTGTCGTGAAGACATTTTCTAAGTTCGCTGCTTGACCCGCTCCGCCGGTGATCAGTTTGCGATTTCGGTGAGTGGCTGTGGCGATGTCACTCGTCAGGTTCACGACGACCCCGGCAGGCGGTGTCAGGCCCCTGAAATCGAGCAAGTCGATCCCTTCGTTGGCCATTTCGATGACCACATCGGTTTCAAGCACAGACGCATTGAAGAAGAGGTAGATGTCGTCCCCTTGGCCACCGACGATCGTGTCGCTTCCGGCGGCTCCGGTGAACGTGTCTTGGCCATTGCGTCCTTCAAAGCGATTGTTGGCCACGCTGCCGAGGAACGTGTCCTGGCCCGCGCCGCCGATCGCGTTTTCGACATTCACCGCTTGGCCGGCGGCTCCGGTGATGACCGTGCGATTGAGGTGCGTGCCCAGTGCGTTGTCTTTGGTCAAATCGACCAGCACGTTGATCGTGTCGGGGAGCGCGCTGAAGTCGAGCCAGTCGGTTCCTTCGCCAGTCAGTTCAATCACCGTGTCGATTTCTGCGATGTTGCAAGCGGCGAAGACATAGAAGTCATCTCCGAGTTCACCCAGCAACCGATCGTTCCCCTCGTCGCCGGTCAGTGTGTCATTGCCGCTGCCGCCGTTGATCGTGTCGTCGGCGAGTCCACCAAAGAGCGAATCATTTCCGAACGTCCCCGCCGGATTGCTCTGGGTCAGTGAGAAGAACAACCCGCTGACAAACGTCATCACGGCGTTGTCCCCGACGATCCGATCGGTGTCGCCTGCGCCACGGATCGTGTCGTTGCCGAAGCCGCCGATGAGGAAGTCGAGGCTGGTTCCGCCGGTGATGTCGTCGTTGCCACCAGAGGTCGTGTCGCTGGTGGCGATATTCGTGAGCAGGCCACCGCTGAAATTGGCCGTTCCGTGATCACCGACGATCACCGCCTTCGACGTGCTTCCCGTCGCATTGATCGTGTCGCCGCCGCTGCCGCCGAAGATGACATTCTGGCCGGCGATGGACGTGATGGTGTCGTTGCCGCCGAAGGCCACCGAGTTGGTTTGAACGTGAGTCAGCACACTGCCCGTGAAATCCGCCGAGCCGTTGTCGCCGAGGATCACGACATCCGCACTGCTCGCTGAGACGTTGATCGTGTCCGCACCGCTCCCGCCGAAGATCACTTCGCGACCGGCGGTCGATGTGATCGTGTCGTTACCGCCGTGAGCCGCGTCGCTGGTTTGAATGTGCGTCAGGACTCCGCCGATGTAATTGGCCGAGCCGTTGTCACCCAAGATCACGGCATCCGCCATGCTGGCCGACGTGGCGATGTTGTCCGCACCGCTGCCACCGAAGATGACGTCGCGACCAAGTCCTGAGCTGATCGTGTCGTTGCCGCCGATGGTGGCTGAGACGCTGATTGCGAGGAAATCAGTATGCACACGACCGTCGGTCTGATTCTCCGGCGTGGTCGAAATGCGATAGCGGCTGGTGGCGTCCAGCGGGATCGACCAGTTGGGCGAGACGGTCAGGCTCGTCGTCGTGTTGCCGGTGATGAGACGCGGTTCTTGAGTGAAGCCGGTGCCGTTGTTGATTGAGACATACAGGCCGACGAGTCCGATGTCGTTGCCGTCGGGAACAGGGAAGTTGGCCGCGCTGTCATTCAGCGTGCTCTGGTTGGTGAAGGGACCGGTTGCCAGCGCGGTGATCGGATCGGGAGCGAAACCGAGTCGCGTGACAATCGGTCGGTTGCCGTTGGTATCGGCGTCGCCGAAGAAATCGACTCGGCCCATGTCGCCGAAGATGACGTCGTTGCCGAGTCCGCCAGTGATCGAATCGTTGCCCGCTCCACCGAAGAGGAACAGCGGCAATGTTGAGCCGCTGGCATCGACGACGTCGTTTCCGCCTCCGGCATCGAGCGCGAAGCGGCCGTCGGCGAGCTTCACGACTTGCAGAGTCATTGCACCTGTCGGCAACGAATCCCAATTGCCGAGGAGCGTCAGGACATTGTTCGTGTGCGAGACAATTCGCAACTCTTCGTCATTGTCAGCACGGAAGACCTGCCCGCGCAGATCCAGCCCGGCGAACGGCGAGCCGGTGAAGGTGATCTGCGAGCGACCGTCCACAAGATTGCTGGCCGAGCTAAACAGCGGATGCAGCACCGCATCATCCTGCGTGATTGATTCAACAGCATTCAAGCGGATCGTCACGTTGTCGCCGGTGATGTTGGGCTGATTCGGGTCAGGCTGATCATCGCCGGTGTGCGCGAACGTCCAAGCTTGGTAGCCGTCTGAACGAGTCGGCGTGCCGAGCACCTTCAGGTTGTTGAAGCCGCGACCGAGGTTGAGATCAACGACCTCCAATTGATTGAAGGTGATCCCATACGTCTTGAACTGCCCATGTAGCACGACACCATCGACGTTGTCCGGTCCCATGTGGAACCCGGTGATCGTGTTCGCGGTCAGGACACCGGAGCTGTCGGCGGGACTGTCTTCGTCGTGAACGAAGATCGTGTCGATGCTCTGCTCTTCGTCGGCGAAGAAGTTGACGCTCTGCGTGGTGATTGCGTACTTCGTGATGTCGGAACGCAGACCTGCTCCCAAATCGAACGAGTCATTCAGCGTCAGGACCGTCGTGCCAGCCACCGTCCCTGCAGCTTGTGCGAGGATCAGTCGGAACTGATCGAGTGCCGTGTTGTTGATCGCTTGTGTGACGGTCAACGTCTTGCCGACGAGGGTCGCCAGCAAAACGCCGGAACCTAAGTACGTCTGCAAGTTAGCGGTCGTCACTGTCATGTGCGTCGCATCAACGAAGCCGACGACGTTGCCGGTCGAGGCGTTGATGTTCGTCTCGCCGGGAAGAACGAGCGCGCTGTTGACGTTTAACGAGCCTTCGTCTCCGCCACCGTTCACGGTCAGCGGGCCGAGGATGCGGCTGAGCGTGTTCGGGTGCGGCGCGAAGACTTGTTTGTCACCGCCATCGACAAAGTTGTCGTCGATCGCGGTTGTTGTCACGACGACCGGTCGATCCCAGTCGCCTGCGGAGAACGTGACAGTCAGAGTGCCGTCTCCGTTGTTCGTGACGCGCGAATCGCTGCTCGACACTGTGACTTGCACCGCCTCGTGACGAATGCCTCCCGTGCGGGTGGTGACGGTCATTTCCGGCGTCACGATCACGATCACGGGATGCGTCGGTTCGGCGGTGAGGACCACGTCGTAGGTGTCCGAACTCATGTTCTGCGTCGTGATCGTAGCGATCTGGAACGGAGTCGGGCTGATCGTACCGCTGAGCATGTAGGTTCCCGTGCGAGTGCTGTAACCCGTCGCGGCCAGGTAGTACGTCCCGGTCACAGTCGGCGTGTAGATGATGCGTGATTGCAAGCCGAAGTAGTCGTCATTGAAGGCCAGCTCGGTCGAGCCGTTGGTGCCGATCAGCCGCAGCATCGGATCGGTGAGCGAGTTCCCGTTGAGGTCGAAGGTGTAGGTGAAGCCGACTTCCATCGAGATGCGGAACCAATCTTGATCGCCACTGCTATCGACGTTGCCGTTTGCCGAACCGGGCAGAACAAGACTCGCCCCAGTCGCGGTGCTGGCGGGAATCTCGCCAGCGACAGACGTGTTGAGCCGATACGTCCCCGTCGTGGCGTCGATGTAGGAGCCAGCATTGAGCGTGAATGTGCCATCGGCCGTTGGCGTGTAGACCAGATGCGAACTCAGCCCCGGCCCACTGTCGTCGTCAGAGGCCACCTGAGTGAGATTGCTGTCGAACAAGCGGAGGAACGTATCCCGCAGCGTTCCTTGGCCAGAATCAGAGCCGTCCATGTCGAACGTGTAGGTGTTCCCCGCCTTAAGCGTCACCAGATAAGTGTCTCGTTCGGCGGCGACGGAAATCTCACCGCTGCGTGAACCGGGAACGGAGATGCTCGCAGGAGACGGCGGTGTCGAGATCGTAAAAGTCGTCGTGCTGTCAGGCAGGACGGTCCATTGATGGAACACGGTGACGGTGTTGTTCGTGTTGCTGATGACCGTGGCGGAGGTTGTCGGCGTCACGCCTCCCTTCGCACTTTGGATGGCTCCCGTGCCGCTGGTGAGCGTGATGGTCCGGCCCACAAGGCTGTCGGTCACGAACGTCCCGCCGGTGACATTCAGGGTCACGATCTGTGCTCCCCCTTCGACCACATCGGTTGAGCCGCCCGTTTCGCGAACAAGGACCGTCGGGGCGTCATCGTCGTTGATGCGGACGAGAACCGGATTGGTCACTGCGGCGGCGAATCCGTCGATTGTGTAGGTGTAGGAAACGGCGATCGATCCGGTCACCGCCTCAAACTTTCCTTCGGCCAGCGCATCGGGCACCGCTTGCAAGAAGACAATCTTGTTGCCGACCACGGCGAATCGGGACGGATCGCGAGCGACAAGATTGACCGTCACGGTCACCGCCGGAGTCGCGTCCGGCGTTTGTGGCAACCCAACGTAGAACGTGGGGCGTACCGGTGCGAAGTTGACCGTCGTCGGGACCGCCAGATCGGCGTTCCCTCCCGACAGACCAAAGTTGAGCAACCCGGTGTGTTCCCCTTCGCGAACAATGTCTTGAGCCGCGCTGAGCGTGACGGTCTGCGGAGCGGTTGAGCTGAAGCTGAGCGACGAGGCTGACGGCGAAAGTTGTCCGTCCGGGTTCGACAGCGCGACGGTCACGGTCCCCGATGGTGTCTTCGTCAGTTGAATCGTGAGCGTGTCTCGTTCGCCCGTTTGATTGCCGTCGCCCCCTTCGATCACCGCCGTCCCGTCGCCGCTTTCGGTGACGATGATCCCCGCTTGGTCGTTGTCGTTGATCTGCACCGACACGCCAGGAACGGCGAGTCCGTCGAAGAGTTCGATGCGATATACGCTCGCCGTCGAAACGGTGATGTTGCCGTTGAGCGTCAGCGTGGTCGCGGTGTTTGACAAGATGAGCCGCTGCTGTCCGCCGCCGGGTCCGCCGACAACCTGCAAGATGCGGCCACGCAGCCCTTCGCCTGCCGTCGGGAACAATGTGGTTCTCGCGGTGTCGGTGAAGGTGGTTCCGGTGCTGCTCGTCGAAGGCCGACCGACGAGCGCGTCATCAATGCGAATGAGATACGAGCTTTCTTTCGTCGGCGAATCATCAATGTTCCACGGACGATCGACCGTCACGATCGAGCCGCCGGAGATTCCGGTCACGAAGCGCTGCTGACCCGCACCCGGCCCGCCGGTGATCGTCAGCTTGCGACCAATCAGGCTGTCGTTGAGGTTGGTCGTGTCTTGAACCAGAGTCGTCGTCGCGCCGGCGGAACCATCGACGTTGAAGCGTGCTCCCGCTCCCGTCACGGAGAAGTTGGTCGAATCGTCGGTGAGCAAGTTGCCGTCTTCGGCACTGAGTTGCAGCAATTGGATCGGCGTTGAGGCGGTCACATTCAGCGGGTCCGTGATCGTCGTTGTCGATGGAGCGAGCACGACGAGCGTGCCGTTGTCGGCGCGATCGTCGGCAGTGACTCGCGTCAGGTTGGCCGCGTTGATCGCGAGCGCGAGGCCGGAGGCAACTTGCGCGACGGAACTCACGCCGCTGTCCGGAACCGTGTACGTGACGAGCTGCTCGCCCAACTTGATTTGATACTGCTTGCCAGGCGTGATGGGGCCGCTGACGGTGATCGTCGATTGAATCATGCGCCGCGCGGTGACGTCTTGCAGAGGACTCGACGATGAGGCCGCTTGCTGAGCGTTGTTGACCGCCGTCTTGATCGCGTCCAACGTCGCGCTGACGTCTCCGCCCGCAGACGCTGTGACCGGAATGCTGTCGATCGTCAGCGTGTAAGTTCCTGTCGGTGTGCTCGTGATTTCGAGCAACACTTGCGTCGCTTTGGAAACGCTGGTCACGTTGGTTGCGGCGGTCATCTGGCCGGAGACCGAGCGGACATCGGCGACGACGATGTGGTTGATGACGCCGAAACGAACTCCCTCATCAGAGTTGTCGTCGTAAGCGAATGTCGGCGAGTCACCGAGTTCTGGCCGCGTGAGCAAGCCCGCCGCGTCCGTGAAGACCTGGCTCGTCGCTCCGACCGTGACGGTCTGCGGAATGAACCAGTTGTCGCGAGTGAACCGCAACGCGACCGACGTGCCGTCCGCCGAATTGATTGCACCCGGAGCCGGACTGCTGACGCTAAACGCGCGAGTTCGCAATTCACGTTGCTTCTCGGTCATCAACGGGGCGAGCGCTTTGACGAGGATGTCGGTCGTCGGTTGATGAGTCAGCACGACCGTGTACTGATCGGTCTGGCCCCCCTCGGCGATGATGGTTGCCCCGTCGCTCTGACGAATGACGACGCCGGGTTCGTCGTTGTCGGCGACGTTGGCGGAGATGCCGTAAAGCTTCTGCGCGTCGTAACGCGGATCAACGCTCTCGACCCCGTGCGTGACGATACCGCTGTGACCGAGCAGATCGTTGCTGTCCACCGGCGGCGTGGCTCCCGACATGTTGAACGTGTCGTTGCCGAGTCCGCCGAGAATCTCCGTCGCGAACGTGGGACTCGTGCTCTGCACGAAGAAGCGATCGTCCCCTTCGGCCCCGTCGATTTTCAGCGATTCGATGTTCGCGAAATGCACGTTGAGTCCGGCACCGAAGACGCCGTTCTCTGTAATCACGAAGTCGTCACCGAACTCGGTCCCGATCGCGATGAGCGAATCGAAGCCGTCGCCGCCGTCGATGTTGACTGGTGCGTTGACCGCGTACTGAATCAGATCGCCCCCCGCACCGCCCGAAATGTCGGTGCGCGCTCGCTTCGAGTCTTCTGATCCGACGAGCGCGAACGCTTTGATTTGGAAGTTGTCGTTCCCTTCGTCGCCGTTCAACGTGAGCACCGCGAGGTTGTGATAAACGGTAAACGTGTCGCTCCCCGCTCCGCCGTTAATCGTCATCGGCGCGCTGACGCCGTTCGACAAGAAGCCGCGCGTCGTTTCGATCGTGGCGAACTCGTCCGCAATCGCGACGTTCGCGAAGTCGTGCGTCCGTTGCGAGCGGAAGATTTGCCCGATCTGGAATGTGTCATCCCCGTCATCGCCGTTGAGCACGACTTCTGCGGACGTGTCGTCGGAGACGAACGTGTCGTTGCCGAAGCTGCCGTTAATCGCGATCCGCTCGACGCCGATGTAGTGGATGACTTCCGCGTTGAGATCGTCGTTGAGCAGCGCGACGAACGCGCTCCCACCATCGGTGCTGGCTCGCAGCAGGATCTTGTCGCTGTTGACCGTGCCGGTGACTTGGAAGATGTCGGTCCCCACTTCCGAACCGGTATCGAGCACCGTGATAACGGAACTCGATTTACCGCCGTGATAGGTGATGAGGTAAGTGTCGCTGTCTTGCTGCCCGTTGAGCGTGTCGTTTCCTTCGCCGGAAATGATGACGTCCTTGTTGAACGGAACTTTTCCCTCGTCAGGCACTTGAGCGCCGGTCAGGCCGTTGTCGCCATAGATTTCGTCGCTCGCTCCTTCGCCGTCCAAGCGATCGTTCCCCGCGCCGCCGGAGAGATAGTCGTCGTTCTGCGCACCGAAGAGCGTGTCGGCTCCCTCGTCGCCGTAGACGTAATCGCTGCCGAGTTCCCCGAAGATCACGTCGTCACCAGCACCGCCACGAATCGTGTCGCGGCCATCGCCGCCGCTCAGCATGTCGGCTCCTTCGCCACCCAGGATGAGGTCATTGTCCGCGTTGCCGTCGATCGTGTCCGCTCCGACGCTCCCATCAATCGTGTCGGCTCCGACGCCGCCGTCGATCGAATCCATATCGTTTCCGCCAGTGATCGAGTCATCGCCGGCGAACCCGCGAATCAGATTCAGGCCATCGCCGCCATTGATCGTGTCGTTCCCCGCACCACCTTCGATGAGGTCATTCGCCGTGCCGCCATCAAGCAAGCTGCCGACCCGACCGCCGGTGAGCGTGTCGTTGCCACCCTCGCCGTAGAAATAGACCGGGGCTCCGACAGCCGTATCGCGCGTGCGACGGCTCAAGACGATCAACTTGTCATCCCCTTCACCGGCATGAATCGTGACCGGCACCGTCAGCGCGGGGCTGACGAAGAACTGATCCGCACCCGCTCCGCTGGTCCCCACGATCGAGGTCACGTCTCGGAAAAACTGACTGTTGCCAAACGCCGAGAGCCAGACTTCCCCGGCGCGATCACCCGCACCGATGTAGAAGACTTTGTTAGTCCCGCCGCCGGACAAGTCCAACGTCAGCACGCCCCCTGCAACCGTCGTGTAAAGGTTCGTCAGGTCATCGAAGTCTTGGCCGATGTACGGGATGTCGAATTCGATCGTGAAGAGGTTGAAGCGAATGTCGATGATCGTGAGTCGGAAGATCGAAATGCCAATGCTCAGTTTCACATAGACGTCCGCACGCACCTCGATCACGAAGCTGCGGTCGTAGACCGAGTTGTCGGTGTTGAGGTCGAACTCCTGGGCGCGGATTCGATTTTCCAGGTCGCTGTTGTCGGTGTCGTGCAGGTTCCAGACTTGTCCGAAGAAGACAATCGCCTCGACGCCGATTTCCAGTTTGATGATCGACACGTTGAAAACGATCTTCACTCCCAAGCCGATGCCTCCGACGATCTTGGCCTCGTCCGGATCGGAGTTTGATCCAACCGCCTTAATGGAACCTGGTCCATTTTTCGCGAGTCCCTCGGCATCGTTGAAGTAGAAGCCGTTCACGAGATCGGCGGGGTTGCGCGTGTGGTTGTATCGGTCTAGCCCCGTGGTATCGAACGCGACCTCGAAGTCCGCTCGCGCCTCAAAAGCGACGACAACGTAAGGTACGAAGTCGACTCCGAATGCCGTGACCGCCTTGTAGATCGTGCCGCCCGAATCATCCAAAACCTTTTCCGCGGCCTTCTTCGGAGGGATCGGAATTTGTTGGTAGAGGTACAGGAACAATTCCGGCGTGTGGAACTTCAGCAGGTTGGTGTCCTTCAGCACGTTGGCCGGGTTGCCGAGCTTCGCATCGCCAAAGAGCAGGTGGAATGATTGCGCGGCGTTGTGGTTGGTCGGATCGTTGAGAATCGGCAGTTCGATGGGATTGAAGCCACCGCCACCACCGAAGACGTTAATGAGCACGTTGACGCCACCGCCGAAGAAGCCTTCAAACTTGCCTCGGCCTGCGAGCATTTGCGTGGCGATGAAGTCGAGTGCCGCATCGTGAATGTGCTCGTCGGTCGCGGCGTTGCCAGCAAGTCGGCGAACCTGCGCGAAGATCGTGTCGGCGTTGATACTTTCCGACGTTGACGGCGCACCGAACGGCTTCGCATTCACGTTGATCGGTTGCAGATTGACCGGTGACGTTCGCGCGGCCGTGCCGTCGATCATGAAGTCGGTCAGAGTCGTGTTGCCAATGTCGATCCACGCCGTCCCGGCCAGCGTCGAAAGTGCTTTGACATACTGCAACCGCTCCGGCATCCCGCCAAAGCTCTGGCTGCTCCAACCGAAGTCTGCGCGATAGAGCAATTCCCACGGAACCGGAGCCCAGGTATCGAGCAGATTGCCCGGTGCTCCGACAAGCCACGCTTTGCTGCCTGATCCAAAACCGCCGCCACGAATGAACGCGTCGATGTTCGATCCCGAATTGTTCTCACCGAGCACAATCCGGCTGATCGCTTCCGCCGCTCCGGCATAATCACCGACCTGCACTCCGCCACCGAAACTGTTCGCGCTCGTGTACGGCGAACGACCGAGAACCAGCGAGATGATCGGGAAGGCTTCGTTGGTCAGCAGATAGACGATCGCATCCATCGGGTCCATTGCCGTTTCCAAACGAGTCAGCGCCGCCCCCATGAAGTCTTTGACGAACGAGACCAACTCGAATTGCGTGTGATCGAAGGAGATCGTCGGCTTGATCTCGGTGTGTGATGTCGTGGTGCTGTTGATAACCGAAGTGAAGCTCCAATTGCCAATCGTGAGGTCTGTGCGATAGGTCGGCAGCGCCGTTCCAGGCGGCAGATCGGTCTTCAGTTGCAGATTGATTGTCAAACTGTCGTTGGCCGTGTGTGCGGCATTGGTGCTCGTGAACCCGCCCAGGATGATCCCTCGCGCAGCGGTTTGAACTTGCGGAACCGTCGGTCGAGCCGCCGCTCCGAGCGAGCCGATCAACTCACTCAACTTCAGCTTGCCGTTCGCATCCGTGTCATTCAGTCGGAAGGCGAAGTCACCGTGCAGCCCCGTGTTCGCTCCGATCTGAGTGATCTGGTACGGCAGCGTGCCGAGCGTTCCTTTGAGGTGGCCGACTGCCGGATCAGGAGTTGGCAGCGCGACGTCGAGCTTGATCGCGAGTCCGTTGATCGTGGACTGATCCAAGTAGACGCCGTCCGCCACGCTGATGCCGAATTTCAACGGCATCGTAAAGCCGAGCCGCACTTGCGATTGACCGTCGATCTTCAAACCGAGTCCCGGCAGGATCAGGTCGATATCGGTCGGGATCGGAAGCAACCGTGATGCGACCGCGAGGTTCATGTCGAACAGCACATCGTTCGGCATGTTGACGACGACGATGTCTTCCAAATTGACGAACGTGTCGCCGTTCTTGTCCTGTAACCAATTCAGCCCGCCCGGCCCGAACGCATCGAAGATTGCCTGCTTTGCTTTGTCAGGAGTCAGGATGCCGTGAACGAAATCGAAGTTGTCACCGACCTTGTCTCGAATCTGCGTGAAAAGGTCCGCCGCCTGCATGAGCTGCGTCCCGACGAACGGTAGCTCGCGCGAAAAGATCGCCGCATCGAACGCGAAGTCGAGCAATCGGAACAGCTCTTGGAAGCCGGATCGCAGACCTTGAATGTTGCCGTTCAAGCCACGCGACAACAGCGTCGTCCGCACGCTCGGTCCCGTCGCAGTCAGCGTGGTCGTGCTGCCGACTCCAACCGTGACCGTCGTGATCAATGACTGTTCTAAGTCGGTCGGATAATGAATCGGAATCGTCGCATCCGCTCTGCCGGAGAAGATTGTTGATGTCCCTGCTGGTGCTTGCGCGAACGTCTGGCGGTTGTTTGAGCCGCCGCTGAGCGTGACCGCGTAACTGGCGGGGGTCGTGCTCGCACCAGCTCCGTCGCTGTCGAGACGGTAAGTCCCGCCGATGATCTCCACGCTTCGCGCACCGAATAGCGCTTGGAACGAAAGGTCCGTCTGCTGAGCACTCACGTTGAAATTCATCGTCGTTGCGTTACGCACGAACCCGGCGTGACTGCTCGCGAGATCGACCCCTAACTTCAGGTTGAGCGTCCCCACCGTCGTGACGTTCACGAGTCGCGTGTTGTTCAAATCGATGATCGCACCAATTGTGTCGAGACCGAGCGCCGCCAGATCGACTCCCGTCAGCGCGGCCAAGTCGAGATGGAAGCGCTGCAACGAAGTCTGCGACGGGCTGTAGGTGAGATCGAGCTGCAACGCCTCGGTTCCCGAAGTGCCGTCGTGAGTCAGTTCGACGTTCGTGAAGCCGAGCGCTATGAGCGTGCTCTTCAATACTTGCAACGATCGCGGCGGGTTGAGATTCAGCGCGGCGGCGATCACTTTGAATCGCTCGCCGAACGGGAGCAATTGCCCCAAGCTGCGATTGAGGCCCGTCAACGGCTTCGACAACTCCGGGTCACTGTCTTGCAGGCCGACGAGATAATCGCCGGTCTGATCCAACAGCGTGAGGACTTGCGGGATCGTCAGTGTTTGCACGTCGTTTAGGAAGTCGATCGTCGTGTTCGATCCCGTGAACGAGAGCGTCGGAGCGGTCCCCGAATCGAAGGCGTTCGCGATGTTGATGCTCAACGGAGCGGTCGCCGACAGCCCGCCGAATGCCGACGTGATCGTGACCGGTGCGGTGATCGCGAAGGCTCCGGTCGGAGTCCCGTTGATGATCTTGGTCACATCGGCAAGACCTTCGAGCAATTCTCGCAAACTCGCGAAGCCGTCCGCCGCATCGGTCCCCGCATCGGCGAACGACATGTTGAAGACCGCGCTGCCGGACGCGCTGCCGCCGCTGATCGCGACATCAACCGGTCCCCACAACCCGGTCGCCGCAAGATTTGTCGTACTCACCGCGACCGATGAGGACAGCGTCGCGCCACGGAATCCGGCATGAGCCGTGGGCACATCGCCGTCCAACGGGCTCCCGTCGATCAAACGAGTCTGGCTGCTGACGCCGATGTACCGGAGGTTCGTGCTCGCGGAGTCCTGACCAAGATTCGATGCGTCAGTCAGACCGAGAACCGTTGCCGCCGTGGAACCGCTGAGGTTCGTCACCGCGAACGTTCCGCCGCCGGTCGTGTAATCCAACAGCGACGGGTTGTCGGAACCGGTCGGCAAGCCGGTCTTGAACTTCGTTTGGTTCACTCCGAGTGCCGTGTTCGCCGTGCTTTGTATGCGGGCGATCAAGTCGCTGACCGTTGTCCCGGCTCCGTCGAGATCCACGTCGAAAGTGCTGCCGTCCTGCAACGTGATCTTGATGTCGTTGCCCGATGTCGTCCCGAATCCGGCTGTTCGAGTCAGCGACGAGATCAACGTGGAATTCGTCACCACCGGTGCGTCACCGGTCGGAGTCAGCCCCAGCGCGATGCGCGCGAACGAATCGTTCAATGCCACGACTTCAAAGTCGCTCGACCCATTCGTGCCGTCAATCAGTAGCAGTCCCGTGTGACTCTCGTTGATACGAACCTCGAACTGCGCTGTCGTCAGCGAGGCCGTTGTCGCAGCAGTTTGAATCTTCTGCATGAGATGACCGAGCGTCACGAGCGACGCCTCGGCGAACAGCGTGAGCTCGCCGTCGAGCACTTCCGTCGCAGGCGAGCCGAGACTCAATCCGCCAGGCGACGTGACCGCGAACGTCGCGCCGCCGGTGCTGCTATCAATCAAAATCAACGAACCGCGAGCCGCGTTGATCTTGGCGCTGAAGCCCGTCCCGGTCGGGTTGGCCACGTCATAAGCGGCGTTCAAAGCGGCGACCAGATCCGCCAGTGTCTTCGTGCCGATCGTACCCAGGTCAGCACCGAAGCTCGTTCCGTCTTTCAGAGTCACCGTGACGTCGTCACCCGCAACGGTCGTGAAGCCCAGCGTCGAAAGGAACGTCGTGGAAGGATCGTGGTCGAGGTTCACGACGAAGTTTGTGCCGTTGCTCAGATTGATTTGGATGTCATCTTTCCCAGCGATTGTCTCAACGCCGCGACCTCGGTTGAGGTCGCTCACCTTAAAACTCGAAGTCGTGCCAGAACCGAGATTGAATCCGTTGTGAAGCGCCGCCAGTTCAATCTCAAACGGCAGCGTCAACGTGCCCGACGGAGTCAGCGTCACGGAACCGCCTGTCGTGGCCACACCGTTGAGCGCACCCGTGCTGAACAACGCCGCCGCTTCCGTCAGCGCGTCGCCGCTTCCGCCGAGTGTGACTGCGGCGGTGAACTTCAGCGTCGGCGTTCCGGACGTGGCGTAATCGAAACCACTCACCGTCACGTTGGCACCCGCATCAGCCAGTGACACGAACTGCTGAATGCTGCGGAAGCTCGGCCCCTTGAAGCCGATGCTCTGCGCGACGATCAGCGGCGCGGTGAGGTAAGGACCGGCGCTCGCGTTGATCTTCAAGTCGGTCAGTGCCAGCGAACTGTTCAACGCGGACACGCTCGCATTGATCGGCGAGTTACCCGTCTTATCGAGAATCACAAGCCGGTAGTTGGTCGTGTCGAAGCTGACTTCCCACTTGTTGGGTGCGACGCTGATCGGCGCGGAGTCTTTGATTTTCCGGATCAGATTCGCGAGCGTCGTGTTGGCATCGAGCGAACTCTGGGCCGTGCTGGAATTGAGATCGACGTCGAAGGTTGTCGGTCCGATCGTGATTCGGAGGTCGTTCCCCGCAACGGTTCTGACTCCCGTTCCGCTGTTGAGATCGCGGGCGAGCGTGTTTTCATCAAGCTGCCGCGTCCCCTCAGCGAGCAGATCGAGGTCGCGAGCCGCGAATGACTGATTCAACGCTTCGACCTTCAGAGTCCCTCCGCCGCCCGTCCGATCCGAAAGGGCGAGCGCACCGCTGCGTGGATCAATGCGGGCCTCGAACGTCCCGTTGGCCGCTGATCCCGACGCCGTTTGAATCTTGCTGATGACTTGCCCCAGAGTGGTGTCGGACGAAGTCAGATCGACGTTGAACATCGTCCCGTTGCTGAGCGTCACCTTGAAGTCATCGCCCGCCACGAACCGTAGTCCGCCGCCGTTGTTGAGCGAACTGACGAGCGTGCTGGTCGTCAGCGATTGTGTTTGCACGAGGCTCAAGAAATTCTCAGAGAACTCGCGCTTGAGATTCAGCATGTCGCCGAAGGTCGTCCCGGAAGCACTCAGCGGAATCGCGAAGCTCAACGCCTTGCTGTCGAACACGCCCAGGAAGTCGGCGAACCCCGAAAAGTGCGCGAGCATCTCACTGGCGCTGACGAGCGAGAACGTCTTAATTCCAGCAGCCGTGAAGTTGTCCGAAGCGGTCAACGTGGGCGAGGCAAACAAATCAAACGTCGCACCAGAATTCAGACTGGCCAGTGCATGGAGGCCGCTCGGCAATGTCACGGTGACGCCGCTCACCGTCGTCGTTCCATCGAGATTGACCGAGGCATTCGCGGTCCCGGTCTGCGTGAGCGTTGTCACATCCAGGCTTAGCAAAGCCGACGTCGCCGTCCCGTTGATGCTGTTGGTATTCACCGTGACGTCGGCGTTCAACGTCAGCGCTGTCGGGCTCGCAAAGTTGAGTCCCAAAAATCCGGAGTTGCCGACGAAGCTCGTCTGATTCAGATCCGCCCCGAACAGCAGGTTGCTCAGCGAGGTCGCCGTGAACGCGCCCGCCGCCGTTTCGGCCGCTCGCAGCGACCATTGCACGCGTGTCGCGAGATCACCGCGCAACGAATCGACGTTCACCAGCTTTTCAATGTCCGCTCCCAGCGACAGATCAACGCTCAATGTCGTCTGCACATCGAGCGTGATGTCGAGCGTCACGTCGCCGCTCGCCGTTGTTACCCCGGTCGCACTGACTCCGGCAATCTGATTGAGCGAGATGAGTGTCTGATACAACGTCGCGCCGCCGGCAAGGCCGTTGATCGTGTCTGCGAGCTTGCTCCTGAGCATCCCGCCCAAATCGTAAACGTCGCCGATCGCCTGCCCATCGAGAATGAACAACGTCTGATCGAGCTTGCCCGTCGCTTCCAACCGATCGCCAACTCCCGCCACTTCGGTCAGCCCGTTGACGAGATTGGTCTTGTTCGCCGCCCCCGCCACGTTGAGCGACGTCAACGACGCCCCGTTGTCAATCAGCACATAATTCTTGCCGGCACCCTTCTTGACCGTCTGCACGTTCTCAACGGTGACCATCGTCGTCCAAACGGGGACCGACGCCGTTCCCGTGTTCTCCTCGATATCCACCTTGTTCACGCCGGTGACGTGAATCCGCAAGTCCGCCGTCCAAGCCGACAAGTCCAACGTGTTCGAGCCGCTCCCCGCGACAAACAACTCAACGTTATTCACCGTCTGCCGCAACGTCCCCGCCGCACCGCCGCCGGTCACATCACTGACGGCGATCGACGTCCCCGCCGCGTTGAGCGAGAGATACTCGTTGCTACTAATCGCCGACAAATTGAGCGTGTCCGCAGTCCCCGCCCCACCATCAATCGTCGTCGAACTCGCTTGCGAATACGCCGAGACAGTGACGAGGTCATCCGCCCCCAATCCGTTCACCGCTAGCGTGTCAGCACTCGCCACACTCTGTGTCGCCCCGCCTATCAACGCGACCGAGCTACTCGTAATGACGAACGAGTCGGGACTCGCCGTACCGTTCGAAGTAATCGCCGCCAGCAACGTCCGGTCTTCCAGTCGTTCCATCACTGGGCTGAAAAAGTCCGCGTGCTCCAAAGTCCTTTTCTGAATCTGGAACCCCTGCTTCAACCCTCGACTACGACCGAACTGGCGACATCGACGCGGAATGGTCCCCAACCAATTAAATAGCATCATGAAGTGCGTTTCCTAAATTGGGAGCGTATTCCCGGCGTTACAGATTCGACTTGACGCAGTTTTGAGAGGCTCGTTGCACGAATCACGAATAACTCGACAACCGGCAAAAGCTGCATGAGGGGAGGGAAATCGTAATCTGGCAAAGTGGCGGGATGTATCCAGAATAGTGGAACATTGCCGATTATGGCGATTGGTCAGATAGAGAACTGACACACTTCTCGCCTCTAGTGCCTCGTCAAGACTTGAAACGTGGGTTGTGAGCGGCAAGGCGCGTTGGTGTGATGGTCATCGTGGCGGAGGTCGTGCTGCCGCTGTTGATGCCGAACACAAACTGCAAAATCGTCAGCCCCGGGAGATCAATAAATGGCCCCGGCAGCCTGCGTGGAGGTTAGATCGGTATCGCCATCGAAGTCCAAGTCCAAGGCCGAGAGGTTGTACGTCGTGATTCCCGTGCCGAGCCAAGCGACGAGGTCGAACGTGTCTCCCACGCCAGTCGTCGGGTTGTAGTCGAGCTTGACCACGGAGAGGTTGGTGTAGGTCAGCGGTTGGCCCGCCGTCACATTCATCGTCGTGCTGGACGTCGCTGAGATCAGATAGACCGCTCGTTGCTGGACGGATTGAGCGAGCTTCCTGTTGTAGACATTGCCCACGACATGAGCCATGCCGTTGGCTTCGATCAGCAACGCCGTCTGCTCGTTGATCCCCATGCCACGCGGCGTAACAGCCAAACCGTCTTGATCCATGCGGGCCATGAAGGTGACCAATCGGCCCATGCGGTCGCGCTGCTGGAAGTGGCTGTCCGTGACAAAGTCGTCCAAATAACGCAGCACGCTCTGCTGCCCAGGTTTGGCGACGACGAAGTCATTCTCGCTGACGAACCCACTATCGAGGATCACTCGCGAGTCATACGGGTTGGCCATCGCTTCCGTGGAAGTGATCGTGCCGGCCTGAGCAGAGAAGTCGAATTCGCTGAGCACGGCCAGTCCGGCGCTGGTGCCGCCAATCGGCGCGTTCCGCGCAATCGCATCGTAGATCGCGGTTTCAAGAGCCGTGTTCTTCCACAGATTGATGTAGTCCGCCTGATCGCCTCCCGCGATGAAGATGGCTTCGGCTTCGCGGATCTTCTGCGCGACGAAAGCATCATTCGCTCCTGCGATCGTCGAGATCACCAGCGTGGCCACGGAGTCCAGCGCTGGAACCAGCCCGTCGATGTAGGAGTTATACGCACTGGTCCCGGTGGCTCGCAGAACGACGAAGTCTCCGCCATTGGCCTTGGCTCCCAGCCAACGGAAGACCTCGTCGATATCGGTGCCACCACCCAGCAAGGCCAGCCCGCTGGATAACGCATTCACGGCGGCATCGGCGGCATTGCCCACGACCGAATAGACGTAGTCCTTGGGTGCCGCTGCGGCCGCGGTGCCCTTGCCTCCGGCGTTCTGTTCGCCGTTCGCCTCGAAGACGTCGGCCTGGCTGAATTGCAGCGCGGGGGAGTCGTAAATTGGCGCGTGTGCCAGTCCCACGTTGGCGGTGAGCAATTGCCGAGGTTCCAGTTGTTCCAGTCCGAATGACCGAAAACCACTCCGACGACGAGTTGGTCGATTCCTCGGAACCTCAAACCGATGAATCTGGTTTCCCAACACCGCCAACCAACCACTCAATAAGCGATTCATGTGATTTCCAATTCTAAAAAACCTTGGGCTCATCCGACCCAATGATACACAGACGCAACTCGAAGCGATGGTCGATAATGGAAAATGGATTTGTCGAAGCATCTCAACAAGCGTGACATCGAAGGCGAACCGTCGCAGAAAATCGAGAATCTCAAAAGTCGTTTCGGATTTGTACAACTTCGCAACGGGTGCGCTCTGAGCCACATCCGCTTCGTCCTAGACGGATCGCTTTCGAGTGGCATCACATCGACTCGCTGGAAGTCATCCACTGACGATGCCAAACTCTCGCGCAACTTGGAAGTTGGGCACTCTTGCCCGACCCGTGACGGGCAAGAGTGCCCATCCTCCAGCCGAACACCGAACACCGAACACCGAACACCGAACACAAAGCCACAACACCATGACCCAACTCAACAAGTACAGCTCCCGAATCACTCAACCACGGTCGCAGGGAGCCTCACAGGCGATGCTCTACGGCACCGGCCTGACTCCCGAAGACATGAACAAGGCCCAAGTCGGCATCTCCTCGGTGTGGTACGAGGGCAACACCTGCAACATGCACCTCAACGATCTGGCCTTGAAGGTGAAGGAGGGCGTGCAGGCGGCTGGGTTGGTCGGGATGCGGTTCAACACAGTCGGTGTC
>JANNDA010001156.1:0-1595 GCA_031387195.1 Planctomyces sp.
GCTTGCCTCAGTGGATTCAGGGCTTTTGCACTACGTCGTCGAGTCGTCGAGTCGTAGTGCAAAAGCCCAGTTCCACCGAGGCAAGCTCGGTGGGGGATCGTTTTGACCGAAGAGATCTTCTCCCGCGAAGGAATCATTCCAATGAAACGCTCTCTTACGCTCACGGCGATTGTCAGCATCATCTTCTTCAATGTTTCCGGCGGGCCGTATGGCCTGGAGTCGGTGCTCAACGTTGGTCCCGGTCTGGCGATGTTGCTGATTCTGCTCACGCCGCTGCTTTACAGCGCGCCCGTGGCCTTCATCGCTGCCGAGTTGGGGACGGCGATTCCCGAAGAGGGTGGCTATTACGTTTGGTCGAAGCGGGCGCTCGGCAAGTTCCCGGCCTATTGCCAAGGCTGGTGGGCCTGGATGTTTACCTTCGTGGATGTCGGCATTTGCCCGGCTTTGTTTTGCGACTACCTGGCGTTCTTCTTCGAGATCTTTGACAAAGAGACCGGCAGCTTCTGGGCCAGAAAGACGGTCATGTTGACCATGATCTGGGTCTTCGTGTTGTTGAATATGCGAGGTGCTCGAACGGTTGGCAACTTTGCCAAGGGTTTAGCGCTGATGATCCTCTCGCCGTTCGTGGTGCTGATCGGTTGGGGTCTGTACCGCGGACTGACTCAAGGATTTCCGCACAATCCGGTCGTTCCATTCTTGGACTTGGATGCCGACACGTCATTGATCGCGGCTCTGGCTGTGGCGGTTCCGGCGATCCTGTGGAACTATCAAGGTTGGGACGCGGTCTCGACGTGTGCCGGTGAGATGCAAAATCCACGTCGCGATTACCCGCGTGCCCTGTTGGCGGCCATCATCTTGATCACCGCCGCGTATGGTTTGCCCGCGCTGATTGGCCTGTTGTTTTTCGGCAGCCAAGGAATCGACTGGACCACTGGTGCTTGGAGCGTCGTCGCCGAAAATTTGGCCGGAAAGTGGTTGGGCTACGTCTTGAGTGCGATGGGTATGGTCGCGGGAATCGGTTTGTATTCGGGGTTGGTTCTGGTCTACAGCCGCGTCCCGTTTGTGATGTCGCGCGACGGGTTCTTGCCGAAGGCGATGAGGTATGAAAACGCTCACGGTGCTCCGACGATTTCGCTCCTGGTGTGCGGCGTGATCTATTCCATCATCGTGATGATCTTCAACGACTTCGAGGAAGTCGCGAAAGCCGACGTCACGCTCTACACCGGTAAAGTTTCGATGGAAATGCTGTCCTTTTTGGTGCTGCGTTGGCGCGAACCAGAACTACATCGTCCGTTTCGAATCCCTGGCGGCTGGCCAGTGGCAATTGGCTTGGCTTGTTTGCCGCTGCTGTGCATCGTCGGAAACATAACGGTTCAATTACTCGCCGGTGATGCTTGGAAAGTTCTGGGCGTGCCGCTGTGCATGATGGCCACCGGCCCGCTGATTTATCCCTTCATTATCCGCTACCGAGCCAAGAATCCGGTTGAAGTTGAAACGCACGATGAGAGCCTGCCGCCGGAGTTCCAACCTACGAAATGAGCCTCTAACCGGGATTATTCATGGCCGCGATGTTACCCGACGCGGCAGCGAGGGCG
>JANNDA010001250.1:0-1817 GCA_031387195.1 Planctomyces sp.
TCTGCCGGGTGCTGTTCAACGTGAGCGAGTTTGTGTTCGCGGATTAGGCTGAAATATGTCGCGTCAGCAGCATGTCGCAGGCGTTGTTAGAGTCGTTACGCGATCCAGTTTCAGCATCTTTGGGACAATGGTTTCTATGTCGCTGCTTCCAGATCAATCGCCTGTCACGTCGCAGAGAAAAAAGGACAAGACCCCGTCGTTGCTCAAGTCGCTTCCGAAACGCCACCAGCTTGTGATCAATGAGTTGATGAGCCGGCCGGCAGCAGTGGCTCCGCTTGAAAAGATCATTGGCGATTTGTGGGACGTCGAAGGTTCATTCCGCTCACGAAATTACAATGATGGGGAAGTCAACGAACGGGAGTTGACCGAGCACTTTCAACTTTGGCGAAACTTGTATCCGCAGTTGGATCAAAACGAGCTGCGGACGATTGTTTCCGCGTGCAATATTGCCGCGCTCGGTGTGAACGGCTTTGGAATGGCGAATCGGATCGTTTTGAATGATCTCAGTCGATTGATTCTCGAAGTCAGCCTGAACTGTCGAACTAATTGGCTCGGTTGTCACATCTATCGTCGCAAACAAGACTTGATTCCGGGGATATGCCTGCTTGGATTCGCTGTTCGCGATTTCGAGATCGCTCAACGCGCGGCGGCTGATTTCCCGCCTCGCACCGCCATGCAATGGGACGAAGACTCTTTTCACTACCTAACGACAGTGGCCGTCGTCCAACACGACACAACGGCACTGACACGATGGGCCGCGCAGATGATGAGAAGACACCCCGAGCCAGCAGTGCTTGCGATGGATGAATGCTTTCGAGGAATCGCAGAACGGAGTCCGTCACGAGTGGCAGCCGGCTTGCAAAGGATGATCGACCAGGAACGCTCGGCGAAAGAGAAAGTCGATTGGGGCGTCTGCTACTTGTACGCTCATGGGATGTACCGTCTCGCGGAGTACGCCGCGCCGGAACTCGTCACCGAGTTTGACATCACTCAGGGGCCACCTTGGGATCGTGACTTTCACGAGGCGGTGAGTCGTCGCGAACATCCGCTGGAAGGATTGAACACGACCGCACTCCCTCCGCTGCTGAAACAACTGCTGCTGAATTTCGATGTTCCCGATTATTTCCGAACTGTTCCCACGTCATTTCAGGGCCAACTCCCGTTGTGCGATGTGGTGCTCACGAACGTCGGATCGAATCCAAAAAAGGTGCTGAAATTGCTTCCGGAAGTAGTCGGCTCGGACTCAAGTTTATCCTGGCTAAAGGCCCCTCAGATCATCGAACGTCTGCCGGTCACCATTCGGTCATCTACGGCGAAGGGCCGCTGTGAGCAGATCAAGAACCAGTTGGAAGCGATCGGCGCGACGATTGAATTGATGGACTAACGGATGAATTGATGGACTAACGGATTGTCGTGAATTCGTAGGAGTGTGTGAGATGACCTCATTCAATCGACGTGACTTTCTCGCCCGCTCCGGCCAAGGTTTCGGCGCGTTGGCGTTGGCGGCGATGCTCGCTCAAGACG
This sequence comes from Planctomyces sp., assembly GCA_031387195.1. Classification (GTDB taxonomy): domain Bacteria; phylum Planctomycetota; class Planctomycetia; order Planctomycetales; family Planctomycetaceae; genus SXKJ01. The sequence goes on from JANNDA010001250.1 coordinate 1,525, forward strand.
AATCCGCTCGCGCCGAGACTCAAGGCGTCGGGCGTGGCGGCGTGCTCAAGGCGTTGCATCATCCGGCGAGGGCCAAGCGGGTTGTGCAGCTCTTCATGGGTGGGGCGGCTTCGCATATCGACCTCTTCGATCACAAGCCGGAGTTGGAGAAGCATCACGGCGAGCCGTCGGACTTTGGCGAGTATGTCGAGGCGTTTCAGAATGGGCTGGGGCCGTGGATGAAGTCGCCGTTTGCGTTTCAGAAGTACGGCGAGTGCGGCAAGGCGATCAGTGAGGTGGTCGCGCCGCTCGGC
>JANNDA010001253.1:0-9667 GCA_031387195.1 Planctomyces sp.
CAAGATCGACGGCGGTGCCCGGTATCGCTCGCGATTCCTCGATAATTGGGAACCGACGGATCTCGGACGTCAAGCGGTCTTCACGTTGCGCCCGAATCGCTCGCCGTGGGAGTCGTCACCCGTGGTTACCGCTTCGGGTGCGGTGAGCGCGTTACTGGAACGGCTGAGCCCGAACTCAAAACACTACGACGAGCGGTTGGCCAGTTTCATTGACGGGATCGAAGTCCGCGGCCCCTTCGAGTTCTCGGTCAAGTTCTCGCGGATTCCTGTCCGCACCGAAGCTTTGTTTGCGATGCCGCTGGGGATCGACGAAGCGACCAGTGCGGAACTCGATCAGCGAGTCCGAGTTCACTCCAAGTCAGAGCAGAGCACCGTTCTGAGACGGACCTACCCGGAAAGCGAAAAGTCACTGCAACGGCACGTTGCGGAAATCACAGAGGTCAAATATTCGTCTCACGACAAAGCGGTTCAAGGACTCTTGCGCGGTGAAATCTCGATGCTCCCGAACGTTCCGGTCTGGCAATTGGAGCAACTGAAGAAAGACACCCGCTTTTTCATTCGCAAGTACGCTCTGCCGCAAACGCACTTCGTGCAGTTCAATCCGAAGAGCAAAGCGCTGCGCAGTTCCGAACTCCGTCGCGCGATGATGTTCGCCGTGGACCGAGGTCAAATTCTTCGAGAAACCGTGCTGCGCGATTTGACCGTTCGCACGTTGCGGGAAACGCTACCCAAGGCCGTTGTCCCCGCGAAACTTCCGCCTGAATCCGGTCTGACATACGACGAGCCCAAAGCCGAACTTGTTTGGTCCGGCTTGTCGATGAACGACACGCAGTTCCGTGAGTTCGCGGACCTGAGCCCCAATCTCGACTATCGCAAAGCGTTGCAGACTCTATTTAAGAAGAGTCAACCGGATCGTGGCCGAGTCGTCTCTGCTCCGTTTGGGACCAACTTGATGTCCTACAACCCCGTCGCCCTTCCGCGCGGGTCTGACCCGTCGCTCGCATTCGCGCTCGCGATGGCCGCGAAGAAAACCTTGGGTGGCCAACTGCCGAAACTGCGAATGATCTGCGAGGCAGATCCGACTTGCGAAGCGGCGGCGAAACGTCTGATCGAGGAATGGCGAAAGGTTGATATTCGCGTCGAACTGGTGACGCTCGCTCCGCCTGCTCAAGCCGCTCGACCGCAAGACAATGGCAAGCTGCCCAGCGCGTCCGGGCAAGATACGGTTGCCGCTCCGCCGAACAATGCCAAGTCAGCGGCTGCTCCCCCTGCGAACGCTTCGCCTGCCGCCGCCGAAGGCGAAGCGTGGGACATCGTCTATCGCACCGCACGCATCCCCGAACCAATGATGGAACTGTGGCCGCTGTTGTCGCTCGACACAGTCGCTCGCTTGCAAAGCGTCCGGTATCTCCCCGATTGGTTACGACAAGGGCTGATTGACTTGGATCGCACCGCCGATTGGGCCACGACCGTGACCACCGTTCACGAATTGCACCGGCAACTGGCCGAAACCGTGCAACTGCTCCCGTTGTGGGAACTCGATGACGCCCTCGTCTTTCGCAATACGATCCGTGGCATCCCCGATTCTCCGTTGCACACGTACCAAGATTTTGAGCTATGGATCTCCGAGCCTTTTTATACGACTGACAGCCAATAAGCAGAGTGCCTCGCCAGAGCCACATTATTCGCACTATCGAAGTAACGAGCCATCCGATGATTGATTGCCTTCCTCAGCAACACAACGACGAAGCAGAAGCCGGTGAGACTTTCGTAGAACAGGCACTTCGGGTGACTTCTGCATCAGCGCGAAAGGCCCTCTGGAAATCAATCACGTTCTGGCTCGTGTTGTCGCTGCTGGTTCACAACGCTCCCGCTGCGCAGACTGAGCCAGAAGCCGCAACGATCGCTTCGACCAAAGAGTCTCCGGCGACCGAGTCCGTTGAACCGACCCCCGCACCCGCAAAGCCCGTCACTCCGCCTGCACCTCCTCCGCCGATACCGTTGGAGTTGCAGCCGTACCGAGTCCGAATCAGCGTGGCCTTCAACGATGAACCGTCGCTCTCGGCACACTTTCGCAACGAACTGCTGGGCGAATTGGCGTCGTGGATCGATCGCACCTACGCGGAGATGTGGCAAGTGACCATTGAGGAAAATCAGTGGCTCGCACCGACATCCCTGGAGGGGCTGTCGCGGCTGACTTGGCCGCAGGTGGAGTCCCAATTGAACGACAAGGAACTCGACAAGGCTTTCATCCTGTGCGTGTCATCGCATGGTGCCGCCTTGCGACTGTCGGGGCGTGAATGGGATCGGCTGACGGAGCAATTGAGCGTGCGACACGATCGGCTGGTGGGCGACCGTCGCGCGGCAGCCAGCGAAATGGGAATCGTCATTCGCGACTTGTTTCGCCCGCTCGTGCTGATCGACGGACTCGAAGGAAAAAACGCGAAGGTCCGCGTGCGCGCGGGTGAGTTTCCTCCCGGCGATTCTTCGGCCGAGCAATTGTCGAAGGGAGCCTTCTTTAAGCCGTTCTTTCGCTTCTACAACAAGCAACGTGAGCTGCAACAAATTCAACAAGTGCCGTGGACTTACATGTCGGTCGATTCGTCCGACCGTGCCCACGGCCTCTGCTCGGTTCACACCGGGCTCCGCGTGACGCTGGGCAAGAACTCCAAACGCTCGGAGAGTTGGGCCATTGGAACTCGCCCCTCCTATTCCGAAACGCGAGTCCGCCTCACACCGCACAACAACCCCACGAAACCATTGACCGGATATCAGGTCAACGTGTTTGAACGCCGCATGACAATGCCCGCTCCCGATACCACTACGGTCGAGGCCGCGAAGAAAGAGGCGGTTCCCGTAGAGGCCGCAAAGGCTGATTCGGACAAACCTGCCGACGCCAACGCGCAGCCAGTGGCAAAGCCTGCAGCACCTCAACCCGTTCAGGAATTGATCAAGCTCCACGAGCTGGTGACTGATCGGCGCGGCCAAGTCGTCGTTCCGGCTGATCCGAAGTCGCCGTTGATTTGGCTGTATGTCTCCAGCGGAGGCAACATGCTTGGTCGGTTCCCCTACATGCCGGGAACGTCACTCGCGATCACCGCCGAACTGCCCGATGACACGCTACGTCTGCAACTGGAAAGCCGCTTGGAACTGCTGCGAGCGGACCTCATCGACACGATCGCTCGCCGAGCGTTGTTGATCGCCCGCACCAAGGGAGCCGCTCGGGCTCAAGAGTGGACTAAGTTTGACGAGGCGCTGAAAGAACTCGATCGTCTCGCTGACGCCAAATTTTTCACCACTCAACTCGACACGATCAAAGTGACGACCGCCAAAAAAGCCCAAGAGCGGAAGGACCGCGGCCTGGAACGAAAGATCGCCAGACTCTGCGGCGAATCGACGGAATTGATCGAGCGACACCTCAGCGCCGAGCGAGTGAAAGAGCAGCGTGATGAGCTCGTCGAACTCCGCAATTCCGATCAAGAGACCACTGCGGCCGAGAAAGCCAAGCCGCGCACCGCCGTCCCGACGAAAGCACCTGCCTCCGTTCCATCGCCGTGAGGCAAACGGCAGGAGCGATCAATGGCAATCGTCGGTATCCTGGGGGCACACGAAGCACTTCGTGTTTCCTCGCACTAACCCGAAGCGTCAGCGAGGGCGAACGCTCCCCCAAACGATGGATTCAGAGTCTTCTGGAGCGCCCGCCCTCGCTAACGCTTCGGGTTACATTGCGGTGTCGCCGCCCTACGTCTTCAAGCCCATCTGTTGATGTTGCTCTTTAAGTGCATCGGCGTAGCTGGCGAAGGCGGTTTCGTCGCGGCGGCAACTGGTTCCTTTGAAGACCATCGCGAAGGCTCGACGGTTGCGCGTTGGTGACTGATTCGCGTCGGCTCGATGAATCGCGTTGCCATGATGTGCGACCACGTCTCCTGGTTGCAGGATAATGGGGACTTCGTGCGCGCGATCGGACTCGTTGTAGTCGGTGATCCCCTGCGAAAAGCCGAGCACGTTGGAGCGATTGTGCGAACGAATCGGCAGCCGGTGTGATCCGGGGAGATATCGCAGGCAGCCGTTGGCCTCATCGACTGGGTCGAGTGCCAGCCAGATGGTGACGACGTTCGGCGGGATCAAGCAGAAGTAATAGTTGTCTTGATGTGGCGGCGTGATGTGGTTGGTTCCCGGCGGCTTGTTGAACCATTCGGGGGATTCACACTTGGCCTCTTCGCCGACGAGCGCCATCGCCAAGGCACGCCACTTGGAGTGTTGCACATATTCGGCGAAGAACGGATCGGCCTCCATGTGCTGCAATTGCTTGAGCGTCTCCGGACGGCTGCGGTCATCGAAGAACGCATCTTTGTCTGAAAGCTGTGGAACAACCTCGCGGATGTAGCGATCAAGTTGCTGGCTGAGATCGGCGCGTTCATCCGGCGTGAGAAACTGACGCACAATGACGAATCCGTCACGGTCGTAGAGTGACTTCGTGGTGGTGTCAGACTCAGCGGTGTCAGACATGAGATGGCTCCGGCTAGTAGGTCAGGCTTTCTAAGGAAACAACGGACAGGTTCAATTATGGCGCTCAATGACAGTGGGATCTCTACGTCGTCGCAGCCAATGTGGCCAGCGATCGTGGCCTTGGACTCGCATCAGCAGCTTGACGGTCGCTATCTCGATACGGATGCTGTCACGGCTGTTTGTGGTCGTCAATTCAACTGAATCGTCATCTCAGCGTGTTAGAACATGCCACGTCCCGAGCTTTCCGTACTGCTTGTGGAAGACAATCCCGCCGATTATCGGCGGCTGATCGGGTTTCTAGCAGGGACCGTTCACAGCTCGTTGAATGTGACCCATGCCGCGAGTTTTTCCGCCGCGATCGAGATTTTGGCTCACCAGCCAATTGACGCGATTCTGCTCGATTGGTTTTTGCCCGATCACTACGGCGTCGAATCATTGACTCAACTGCAAGCTGTCGCGCCGCGGATTCCGGTGCTGATGCTGGTCAGTTGGGATGACGATGAGGGGGCGATGGCCTCGTTGCGGGCAGGGGCTCAAGACGTGCTCATCAAAGAGAAGATGACGTCGTCGATCCTCGAAAGAACGATTCGTTATGCGGTCCAACGTAAGCAAACGGAATCTGTGCTGCGCCAGACCGAGGAGATGTATCGCTCGCTGATCGAATCGCTGCCGCTCAACGTTTTTCGTAAGGATCTTCAAGGGCGGTTCGTGTTTGCCAACCAGCGGTTTTGCGACGTCATGCACAAGCGGCTCGACGAATTGGTCGGACAGACCGACTACGCCTTCTATCCGCCGGTGTTGGCAGAGAAGTACCAACAAGACGACCAGAAAGTCATTCGCGACAAGCTATTCGTCGAGGAGATCGAAGAACACGCGATGCCCGACGGACATCGCGTGCATGTCCAAGTGATGAAGGCTCCGGCGACCGACTTCGAGGGAAAAATCATCGGCACGCAGTCGATGTTCTGGGACGTCACGCAGCGAGTCGATGCGGAAGAAGCCTTGCAGCTCAGCAATGCGAGATTTCGAAAGCTGTTCGATGCGAACATCATCGGCATCATGTTGGCGAACTTGTCGGGAGTAGTCATCGAAGCGAACGACGCTTTCTTGTCTCTGGTCGGTTACTCGCGAGAGGACTTGCTGACTGGACGGCTCCGTTGGGATCAGATCACTCCCCCCGAGTTTGCACATCTCGATGTCCGTGCGATCGAAAGCTTGCAGGCCACTGGCGTCTGCCCCGCATGGGAGAAGGAGTACTTCCGCAAAGATGGCAGCCGAGTTCCGGTCATGGTCGGTGTGTCGATGTTGGACAATTCCTCGAACGAGTGCATTTGCTTTGTGCTCAACATGACTCAGCAGCGGCGAACTCAAGAGCAACTGACGCGAGCCAAAGAAACAGCGGATGCGGCCAACGAGTCCAAGAGTTTGTTCCTCGCAAACATGAGCCACGAGATCCGCACGCCGATGAACGCGATCATCGGGCTCACCGAATTGGTGCTCGATTCACCGCTCTCGGCTCAACAACGAGACAACCTGACGGCGGTAGCGGACTCGGCGGAATCGCTGCTCTCGCTGATCAATCACATCCTCGATTTTTCCAAGATCGAAGCCGGGATGATGGAACTGGACGACGTCGAGTTCAGCCTGCGAACCATGATTGCCGGAGCGATGAAGACACTCGCGCTGATCGCACATCGGAAAGGGCTGGAGCTCGTTTGCGATGTTCGGACCGACGTTCCAGACCGGCTCATGGGAGACGCCGTTCGGTTGCGTCAAATCGTGATGAACTTGCTGGGCAACGCGATTAAGTTCACCGACACCGGCGAGGTGGTGCTGCGGATCAACGTCACCGCTCGCGAAGGCCAAATGCTGGAACTCCGGCTCGATGTTCAAGACACCGGCATCGGCATCCCTGAAGGACGACAGGCCGCGATTTTCGAGGCGTTCGAGCAAGTTCACACATCGACTAATCGCAAATACGGCGGCACAGGACTAGGTCTGGCGATCACCGCCAAGCTGGCGCAATTGATGGGAGGGCAAGTTTGGCTCAAGAGCGAACTCGGTCACGGCAGCACGTTCTTTGTGACGTCTCATTTGAAAGTGACCGCCGAAGCCGCTCTGCCCAACGTCCCCTCACCGTTGACTGGCTTACGCGTACTGATTGTGGATGACAACACAACCAGTCGGCAACAACTCACCGATTTGTTCGCGTCATGGCAGACACAACCGCTGGCCGTCAGCAGTGCCAAGGGAGCGATCGCCGTTTTGGAGCAGGTTCCCGGTGCTGAGCAAGCCTTTGCATTTACGCTCATCGACTCGCAGATGCCGGGCGTCGATGGCTTTGAGTTAGCCTCCACGATCCGTGCGGGATTGGCCGAACGAGCGGGACAGTTATTGGTCTTGCTCAGTGCGCCGGATCGGACAGCAGAGCTGGCACGCTGTGAGCAATTGGGACTCGAAGCGGCGATCTCAAAACCGGTCAACGAATCCGAATTGCTCGACACGCTGATGTCGTTGCGACTCGGAACGGCGGGGGCTGCAATTCCGACTCTGCCCGATCGTCCGACGCCGACGGCGCGAACATCGCTGCGTGTATTGCTTGCCGAAGACAGTCTCTACAACCAAAAGCTGGCTGTCGCACTGCTGACCAAACGCGGACATCAAGTGACGATCGCCCACAACGGTCGCGAAGCGGTTGATCTCTTGTTTCGACAGCCATTCGATCGCGTGCTGATGGACGTCCAAATGCCTGAAATGGACGGGCTGGAGGCGACACACGTGATTCGCGAACGAGAAGCTCGCTTGGGCATTCATCGACCGATCATCGCCATGACCGCTCAAGCTCTGACCGGTGATCGCGAGCGCTGTCTCAACGCCGGGATGGACGAGTATCTGACGAAACCCATTCGTTCCGATCTAATGTTCGAGATGCTCGAAGCCGACTTCCCGAATGCCATTTTCCCGAAAGACGAAGTTCCTAAAAAGGGGGCTCGATCGCGTGCTCAGGCTTCGCGTCAGGACGTCGAGCAGGCGGCCCGCCTGCTCGTGCTTCCGGAAGAAAGCACAGGCGAGCCGCCTGTGCTACGTCCGGGCGCGACCCCTTCCGCACGGCAAAACGGTCACACGCCAGACACGAAGTTCGTGAATTGGAAGCATGCACTCGCCGCCGTTGGCGGAGATCAAGCCTTGCTGCGCGAAGTCGTCGCGGCGTGTTTGGAAGATTTCCCGCGCTGGTTCAGCGATCTTGACCAAGGCTTCGCTCGTAGTGAGCCGGGCGTCTTGCGCCGTGCAGCTCATTCAATCCGCGGAGCCTGCCGGACATTTGGAATCGACAAGCTGGTTCCCCCGTCCCAAGATTTGGAAATGTTGGCGGTGGCCGGTAATCTCCCCGCCGCTGGGCAATTGCTGGAAACGTTGCGGCCGGAGTTACACGTGTGTGTGACGGAATTGCAACAGTTTCTGTCGCAGACGTGAGCCTCATGATGACCACGATTTTGGTAGTAGATGACTCCGCGATGGATCGCCGGATCGCGGGCGGATTGCTCGAAAAAGATCCGGAATGCCAAGTCATTTACGCGGAAGACGGCGCGGTCGCTTTGAGGGTGATTGCTGACACCCTTCCCGATCTTGTCGTCACCGACATGGTCATGCCCAACCTGGATGGTTTGCGTTTGGTCGAAGCGATGAAGAAGGATTACCCGCTGATCCCGGTCATCATCATGACCGCCGTGGGCAGCGAAGAAACGGCGGTGCAAGCCCTCAAATCTGGAGCGGCCAGTTACGTTCCAAAACGGCGGCTGGTGCATCATTTGGAGGAAACCTGCCGCCTCGTGCTGCGAGCGGCCGATGACACTCGCAACGTTTCTCGATTACTGGTCCATCGCACGGAGCAGGCTGATTTCAAATTCTCGTTAGAGAACGAACTGTCGCTGTTGGCGGCAGTCGTGGCCTACATGCAGCAAACCATGCGCGCGATGGGACTGTTCGACGAAGGCGAACGGCTGCGGATCGGCATCGCGTTGGAAGAGGTGCTGCTCAACGCCATGTTTCATGGCAATCTCGAACTCTCGTCCGCTCTGCGAGAAGACGACGAAAAGCCAACGTATCACGAAGAAGCTCGCACCCGCGCGAAGGAAACGCCCTATCGCGAACGGCGAATCTTTGTGGAGGCACGTCTCTCTCCGACCGCAGCGGAATTCACGATTCGCGACGAAGGCCCCGGCTTCAATCCGAAGGATCTGCCTAATCCGACCGATCCCGCCAACTTGAATCGTGTCTCCGGTCGCGGACTTCTTTTGATGCACACCTTCATGGACGACGTGGCCTTCAACGACAGCGGCAATCAGGTCCGGCTGGTGAAACACTGTCACCGTGATGGGCCGAACGAGTCCAGCGGCGCGGAAATGCAGACGTCCTTTTCCGTCACGAATGACGTCGATTGAAAGTTCTCCGATGAGCCAAGCCAACGTGCAGTCTCTCGCCGCGATGCGCGAATTTCGTGTGAAGATGCTGGAGTTCACGGAAGCGGCCAACGACGTCTTAGCCTCGTTGCAGCACCAGATCTATTCGTTCCTCGATTGGATCGAGCACGATCGGCCAATCTTCTGGAAGCAGTACATGCTTCGCAGCTTCGATTACATCGCCGAGGCGCGAGTGGAATTGGAACAATGCTTGATGCGCCAAGTCGGCGATCATCGACCGACCTGCTACGAGGAAAAGATCGCGTTGCAAACGGCCAAGCAGCGTCTGGCAATGGCTCAAGAGAAAGTCGAAGCGGTCACGCGTTGGGCGAATCTCGTTCGGCATGAGATTGACGAACACGAAGCACGACGTGGCGGATTGCAACGATTCGTCGAATCCGACTTCGCGCGGTCAATCGCGATACTCGGCCGCATGATCGCTGCCATTGAAATGTATGCCGAATTGGAAGCGGGAGTCGAAGAGGCTGCTCCGCCGCCTGCCGTGTCGGAATCGTGAACTCGTTTTTCACTCAGGTGAGCGGGGTGGCGTCAGCCCAATGGCACTTACTTTAGGTTGTGAGCCGAGTGATTGTCGTCTTTCGCTCCGCGAAAGAACGCCCATTCGCGGAGCGAAACGCGACAAAGTTTGTTACATTTTGCAGACGCCACCCCCCACAACTGAGTTAAAAACGAGTTAA
>JANNDA010001188.1:0-2001 GCA_031387195.1 Planctomyces sp.
TTTCGGAGTATTCATGCAGCAAGGTCGCCATGTCTGTTTTCCTCTTGGGCGTTACTCATATCGGCCGAACGGAGCCAATGCAACAAACGAAATAATCGAAACAGACTTTGATCGGCCAGCCGATTTCGATAGTTTCACGCCATCGGGTGACACGTTGCCGACGGGCGCGTGTCCGTGTGGTCGGTCGGACGGTTTGCTTCCCTATCTCGCAGCCGTCCGGCTGACCTGTCTTGAGATAGGGGCCTGCTGATGGCTAAATCGGTCGCGGAGCTTCGTCCGCAATTGCTCCACATCTTTCTTTGGCTGGACAAGCTCATAATTTGCGCGACGGACGCCGAGCGTATTCGCAGTGCGATCAGAACTTGGTCCGCTGATTGTGTGCGCATTCGAGAACAGCAGAAAATAGTGAGTGCGGCTCGTGAGCGATTCTTGAACGCTGACTTGATTGGCGACTTGCAGCGAGGCGGAGGAGGTTTTGACGCAACAAAAGGCGGCCAAGATTGGCTGCCGGTCTTTTGGCATCTTGGGCTGGATCGTGAGGACACTTTCGAGCGATTCGTTCCTCCTGAATTACACACGTCGGCCGAGCCAGCGTTGCCGAGGATTCTTCCCCTTGGTGAAAAACATGTTTCGCTAACCCGAACTGAGAAGCTGGTTCTTTTGGCCGGAGTTTACGACGCTGCGGTTGCCGAAGGCGCACCAAAGTTCGATCCGTGGCGCGACGACCTTGATTCCAAGCAACATGATTATTGGTTCTTGGTCTATCAGATCGAAAAACAAGGACTTGATGAAGTTGAACTTGCATACGTGCTGGCAGCCGCCAATGAAGTGGCGGCGGAGTTCGTCACACGATTGACGGACGAAGGGGTCAGGCAAGATGGCACGAGGACCGTTGAAGCAAGTTCGCCGCTGGCTCCGAAGGCGGAAGCGACCGAAGCGGCGGCCGATGACCGACTTCGTCCAAGTGTCACCATTAAAATGCCGCCGCGTCCGTTTTTTGAGCCAGACCAAAGGATTCTAATCGCAATGTCCGCGCTAAATGCGAACGATACGGAGACACGTCAGTCATCAACGCAAATAGCCGAGGAATTGAAACCTCCGAGAACGAGAGACGCCATCAGAGACGGCTTGGTTCGACTTCGGGAGGGTGGATACATCAAGTCAATCGCGCATGGCAACCAAGGTGGATACTGGCTGACCGCCAAAGGCCGGAAGAAACTTCCAAACACGAAAGCAAAGCGAAAACCCCGTTGATCGTCGGCCTTTCTTGGCTGCGTCCGCCATCGTCCCCCAAGGACCGCCATTAGCCTCCTGTGGACCGCTATTGCCGCTGCTGAACTACCCGTGCCTCACAGTCATGGTGACTGAGAGCGAACGTCAGGGAGTTCAGAATGAGAGACTTGGCAAAAAGTGTTTCGGAGCAACGTCGCCGTCTTGGTGATGTGAAAGATGTGGCCGCGATCACGAAGCAATCACCTCGCTCGGTGATGCGAAATTCAGACAGGGGTGCAATGCCATTCGGTTTCAAAATTGGCGCGCTTCGCCGCTGGGATCTCGACGAAATCGACACATGGATTGTTGGCGGCTGCAAGCCGGTTCGCACTTCTGGAAAGCGGGGTGTGTGATGGCTCGCCGATCATCACTTCATCGTCGTCGCGCTACCGCAGCGGAACAGGCTCAGGCGACATACGCGCTACTGAGCGCGGCGATCGACCTGGGCATCATCACGACGGACGACGCTCATGCGCGATACGAGTTACCGCTGACCGTGGAACCGCGAACGTGGGGCGCGGTCACGACTCGATTGCTGGCGGAAGGACTACTCCGCCGAGTCGGGGATCATCACACACGCCGCTCTGTCGCACACGGACGCCGCATCGGGAGATATCGCGCACCGGATGCGGAGCTTGCTCGGCAGTACCGCGACACGCTCTGCGTTTCGGCAGATCGGCGGCCGACTCAACGAGAGCTATGGGACTGATGACTGACCGGCTCGACGGC
>JANNDA010001197.1:0-4657 GCA_031387195.1 Planctomyces sp.
CCCCGCTCGCCTGTCTCGTTTGTGGCCGCGAGAGGTATTTCCGAGGACAACCTCAATGGTCTCTGTGACTTTTTTTGCGTGTGAAAGTCACAAACGTGCTGAAAGTTCATCTCCACTTAAGGTGACGTTCTATATCTTTCGCGCCGACAAAGAATGCAGACGATGTCACAACGTGCGGGCCACCACGACTAGGCAATGAAGAGCCCTGTCGAAATCGGACGATGTGATCTTCATTAGGTACCGCAATCATGGGAAATTTTGCAAACGTGATGTCATTACTTGGTTACTTTGATCCGGGGTCTGGAAGCCTTGTTCTGCAAGCACTCGTCGGAGGCAGCGCAGGACTGATCGTGTTTGGAAACTATGTGTGGAAGTTGGTGACCAGCCGACTCCGCCAGCAATAGTTGGCGTTGTTTTCCATAGTTTCTGACTCAGGATGAGAGGACATCATGTCCGCGATCGTCAATTACGAGCCCGGTTCGTATCGCGATCGTGACGGACGTGTGTTCTACGATCAGTTGGGCGGAGTTTTTCGCGCGTTGTCGGCGCGCGCATTGACCGAATGGGAATTGCTGCGACAGGCAGATTTCTTTTCGCGAGCGGTCGAATCCGGTGATGTCGTCCGCTCGGAAAAATTGTCCGCAAGCGAAGCCGCACGCCTGGACTGTTTAGATGACTGGGCCGGAGCACTGCGGCACGACGTGATTCCTTTCGTGTCGTATCCGTTCGAGTGGTCCTTCGGCATGTTGCAGGATGCCGCGTTGTTGCACCTCGATTTGCTCGCCGCCGCGTTGGAAGAAGATTTCACGCTGAAGGACGGGACGGCGTACAACATTCAATGGCGGGGGGCTCGTCCGGTTTTTGTTGATGTGGTTTCGTTCGAGCGGCATCTCGCGGGGCAACCCTGGGCTGGATACCGTCAGTTTTGTCAGACGTTTCTGTTTCCGCTGATGCTGCAAGCCTACAAGAACGTTCCTTTCCAGCCCTGGCTGCGCGGACGATTGGACGGCATCTCGCCCGAGGAATGCTGGAGCGTCATGTCCTTTCGCGATTTCTTTCGACGCGGTGTTCCGTCGCACGTGTTTCTCCATGCTTGGTTGCAGTCGCATCAAACGGTTCGCAAAACCGATAACTCGACGGCACTGGCGGCGGCGGGATTTTCCAAGGATCTCATTCGCGCCAATGTGCGAAACCTGAAGCGACTGGTCGGTGGTTTGCGTTGGACCTCGGCACCGTCCACATGGTCCAACTACGCGAATGCGAACAGCTATTCAGCCACCGAGAATCAGCAGAAAGTCAAGTTTGTTTGTGACGCGGTTCAATCAAAACGATGGGGGCTCGTTTGGGATCTTGGCTGTAATTCCGGGACGTATTCGCGTCTCGCCGCCGAAAGCGCGGAGCAAGTCATCGCCATTGATGCCGATCCGCTGACGATCGAGCGGTTGTATCAGTCACTCAAGTCGGAATCCGATCGCCGGGGCGCACCGATCTTGCCGTTGGTTAGCAATCTCGCCGATCAGTCCGGTGGGCTCGGTTGGCGTGGTTTGGAACGCAAGTCGTTGACTGATCGCGGTCGCCCGGAACTCACGCTCTGTCTGGCGCTGATCCATCATTTGGTGATCGGTGCGGGAATCCCAATGTCGGAGTTGCTGGCGTGGCTGGCTGAATTGGGAACGAGCTTGATTATTGAGTTCATCACGAAGGATGACCCGATGGTTCAGCAACTCTTGCAGAACCGGAAGGACATTGACGCGGACTATGAACCGGAAGTTTTCGAGCGACTGTTGTCGTCGATGTTCGAGATCGTTCGTACCGAGACGCTTGATACCGGAACTCGCACACTCTATTTCGCGAAATCGCGAGCGTCACAATGAGCTACTGGTCGTCGCTCTTGAAGGTGTTGTTGGCGAACCGCGATGCGGCTCCGCCGTCGCGAGTTCGATCGCTTTCGAGTGATGCGTTGCACGTCTTTGTGCTCACGAGCTTTTCGATTGCACAACCTGTCTACGACCGACTCAGTCAGCGTTTCTCATTTCTGTTCGATCAGAACATTCCGGCAGCGGTCGTGTGGATCATGGTGCTGCTGTTGTCTCTCGGAGCACCCGCGATATTGGTTTTGCTGGAGGCAGTCGCCGATCGATACCGGCGCGAGTTTCGCGATGTGTTGCATTCGTTGATCGTTTTTGTGTTGTTGGTTCTGTCAGCGCTCCTGTTCTGCGTGCGTATCGAGTTCCTTCCAGGCGAGGCCGTTCTAGGCATGTCGTTGGCGATCGCCGGAGCCGCGACGTGGTGGTACTTTGAATCTCGCCGAGTTCGTGCAGTCGCCACACTGGCCGCGCCGGGAATCATTCTCTTTCCGATCCTCTTTCTGATTCAGTTTCAGAATGCTCAATCGACGCTTGGGCCAGCAGCCAGCCGATCGCCGCAATGGAAACCGTTGCCGATTGTGCTCCTCGTCTTCGACGAGTTCAGTGGCACGACTTTGATGACTCCGGAGCGGGAGATTGATGCCGAGCGGTTTCCGAACTTTGCGGCCCTGGCTCGACAATCCACTTGGTTTCGCTCGGCAACGAGCGTGAATCCCAATACCGAGTTTGCAGTGCCGGCAATCCTCTCGGGAAGACTCCCCACGGTGAATTACTCGCCAGGAACACACGATCTTCCGCAAAATCTTTTCAGCGTGCTCCGCTTAGTCGGCGACTATGAAGTGGCGGCTTTTGAGCCGGTGTCGAACTTGGCTCGACTCGATGATTGGTCGGTCGAAAATCAAGACGTCACTAGCCTGTGGCGGCAGGCCACGAAGTTGGCTGACACGCTCGGACGAGTCTACCTCTTTCAGATGACTCCCATTGATTTTCGATCTCATTTGCCGTTGATTCCGCGTACTTGGTTTGGCTGGCGTGAATCAAGTGCGCTCGATCGCCAGGCACATCGAGGCGTCTTCCACTATGGTTGGAATGATCAACGCGATATGCAGTTTCAACATTTCTTGAAGTGTCTCGACGCGACTTCCGATTCGACCCTTTTTTTCGGCCACTTTCTGTTACCTCACGTCCCTTGGTGTTTTCTCCCATCGGGACACCACTACATCCGTGACAGCAAAAAATGGGAATTGTGTATCGACTCCGGCAACGAGACGGCCAACGAGTTTGTCGCGACGCAGAATCAGCAACGGTATCTGTTGCAGGTCATGTACGTGGACCACTTGATTGGCAAGTTGATGGCACGACTCAAAGAGTCCGGACTTCTGGACCGCTGCTTATTGATCGTGACCGCCGATCACGGCACGTCGTTCCGTGTCGGTCAGCCGCGAAGGTCACTGGTCCCCGGCAATCAGGCGGACATCCTCTCCGTGCCGCTGTTTATCAAGCTTCCCCATCAGGCAGCGGGACAGGTCAGCGATCGTCTGATCGAGTCCATAGACATCCTGCCGACATACGCCGACGTTGTGGGGATCACGTTAGATAGTCCGCCCGATGGTTGGTCGGCGTTCGACACTGCACGCCCCGAACGTCAACAAGTGAGATCCGCTGATTACTTGCAGACACTTTTTTTTGACCCTGCGGTGATTCGTGATTCGACGACGCCAGCGGAAATCCGTAGACGATTTGGGGCAGCAGTTGATCCTCAGGCGTTATTCCGCATCGGACCAATTCCAGAACTCGTCGGTCGCTCGGTGCAAAGCCTCAAGCAATCCACTGCCGCACCGATCGAACTTCGTCTGACTCGTTTTGGAGATACGGTCGAAGCGAACTCGCAGGCCATTGTCCCGTGTTACTTCGAGGGCTCCGCTTTGTCGCCATCACTGAGTCAAGCTCCGCACATCATCGCGGTTGCAATCAATGGGACGATCCGCGCGGTCACAAAGACGATGCAAAACCAGGACATCGGAAATCATTGGTCAGCGATGGTTTCGGAGCGGGCATTTCGCGTGGGAAAGAATGACGTGCGGTTCTTTGTTGTCACCGGCTCAGACTGGCAACTGACGCCGTGTGTCACCACCGGTCCCGATCCGAGCGACGCTCAGACCACTGACGAAAATGCCCAACCGCAGTGACTGCGGTTGGGCCATAAAAATGATTCGGAAATCGCTTGCCGCGTCACCAACCGAGCGACATGTTGGTTTCGATCGCCTTTTGAGCTTCGTGCAGGTCGGAGCCGGTATCGAGCATGTAGAGCCGAATGGCATGAACCTTGTCGCCATGTGCTCGTGAAAGACAATCGCGTGCCGTATCACACGGCTCGGCATTACCGGCGATCCCCAGCAGTCGCTTCGAGATCACCCAAATGTCGCGCGGTCGTTTGGTCAGGCGGACAACATCCTCACCGGGATAATGCTCCTTGGCGATTGCTGCGGCCTGCTCTTGCGAGTCAGCCCAACCAATCATGATGTGTGCGTTGGTCTCGATTTCGTACAAAGCCATGATCTGACTCCTTTGGACGTGTCCTTGCGGCGGAGTTTCGCTCTCGCAACGCATCTTCATTTCGTCACCTCAGCGGTGACCGCTCATCGACTCCTGCGATCGCGGCGGGAGTATAGTTCGCTCCGAAATCGACTGCCATCGAGCGAGAAGTACCGCGCTAGCCGGGATAATTCATGGGACGAAGTTAGCACGACGCGCAAGCGAGTGGCCTCAAACGAAATCACTCGCTTGCG
>JANNDA010001199.1:0-4166 GCA_031387195.1 Planctomyces sp.
CGCAAGCGAGGGAAGTTCTTCGCATTCCCTCGCTTGCGCTTCGGGCTTGTATGAATCCATGAATAATCCAGGCCAGCCGGTGCTACGTTTTGAAGGCACCTCTTTCCAGACAATCGCTCCGACCGAACTGCTGCTCCTATTCGGCAGCTCCGGAAAGACCTCGCTCTTCGGCAGAGATTTGCGTTTCGTCAATCATGAGGCATCTTTCCACAGCTACGTGCGCGGCAAATCTGGCGATTTTTAAGCCCGTGTGTTGCGTTGTTTTCTTCAGAGACAGGATTTGAGAAATGGGTCAGCCTCACGGTTTATGGAACGGACTTGCGCAGTCCGGACTGTTCCGAGCCATTCGCACCAGCATTCGCCGCAAGTTGCTCTTGGGGATGTTGGCGGTCGCGTTCATCCCCATGATCGCGATGGCACTCGTCGTCTCCTGGAGTGCCGAGCGAGCAGTCGTCAACAAAGCGTCGGACCAACTGGAAGCATTCCGTTCGGTCAAGGCCGGACAGTTGCAACAGTATTTTCAATCGCTCGAGGGCCACGTGGCGACGCTCGCGGAAAATCAGATGACCGTCACGGCGGTCAAAGACTTTCAAAGATCGTTCCGCACGGCGATTGATGAGAACGAACTCACGCCGCCAGAACTGCAGGCGCTGCGTCAACAACTCGGATCGTTCTATGCCAACGAATTTAGTGAGGAATACAGCCACAGAAACGGGGGCAAGTCGCCGAACGTGGAACTGCTGCTCGATCCGCTGGGGGACGAGGCGGTGCTGATGCAGTACCACTACGTGAGCAACAATCCGAATTCGATCGGCAAGAAACAATTGCTCGATCGGGCGGCCGATCAATCCAGCTACAGCGACCAACACGCGAAGTATCATCCGATCCTGCGGAGCTTCCGGGACCGATTCGGGCTGTCGAACATCCTACTGATCGATGCCGAATCGGGAGACGTCGTCTATTCCTGTTCGAAGGAGTTGGACTTCGCGACTTCCTTGAAGAAAGGACCGCACGCGAAATCGAGCCTCGGCTTTGCGTTTAAGAAGGCGGCTGCGGCGGATGGCTCGGAGGACGTCGTGGTGATTGACTTCAAGCCACATCAGACCTCATACGAAGCGCCGGCCATGTTTCTGGCGGCTCCAGTGTTTGACGCCGGTGAGAAGATTGGCGTCGTGGTATTCCAAGTTCCGATCGATCAAGTGGCCGCCATTTTGGAAGAGCGCACTGGCTTGGGTGAGACCGGTGAGACGATCGCCGTTGGCTCAGATCACTTGCTCCGAAACAATTCACGGTTTGTTGAGGAACTCACGAAGTCCAACACGCTCAGCAAGAAGAGCACGATTCTCAATTCCGAGTTGCGAGTCACCTCCAGCTCCACGACCGCCGCATTGGCCGGGGGATCGGGAACACAGTTGGGGAAGGACTATCGCGGGGCGACCGTGCTGAATTCCTGGCAGCCCGTGACGGTTCACAAATCCGATGACAAAAAAGCGGCGGTCACATGGGCGCTGCTGGCCAAGATCGATCAGGCCGAAGTTCGCGAGCCGGTGATTCGGCTACTGATGACGATGCTGGCGATCGCCGCGATCGCCACGATCGTCGTCTTGGTGGCCAGTTACGCGGTGGCCAGTAATCTCACCCAACAAACCGACTCGATCACCAGCATGTTGAATCTCATCGGCATCGGTGACTTCGACGCGCGGGCAGAAGTGCTCTCGGAGGACGAATTGGGAACGGTGGCCATGTCGTTGAATGCGATGTGCGACAACACCCTCTCACTGATTCAAACGCGCGAGGAACGCGACCGTATTCAAATGGCCGTGCATAAGCTGAAGGAAGAAGTGGCGATCATTGCCAGCGGCGATTTGACGCAAGAGGCGCAAGTGACCGAAGACATGACTGGCGGAATTGCCGAGTCCATCAACCACATGATCTTCCAGTTGCGAACGATCATTCTGAACCTGCACGAGACGGTGAATCAGGTGACGATCTCCGCCGAGAACATTCAGCAAACGACGGATCATCTCTCGGCTGGTAGCCAACAGCAGTCGCGGCAGATTGCGGAAACGTCTTCGGCGATCGAGGAGATGGCCGCTTCGATTCAGCAAGTGGCGAAGAACACACAGCAATCGGCCATCGTCGCCAACAAGGCTCGTGAAAATGCCAGTCAGGGAACGCGGGTCGTGCAGGACACTATGGAGGGGATGGAACGCATCCGCGATCAAGTGCAGGAAAACGCGAAACGCATCAAGCGGCTCGGCGAATCCTCGCAGGAAGTTGGTGAAATCGTGCAATTGATCGGTGACATCGCCGATCGCACGAGCATCTTGGCGCTCAACGCGTCGATTCAAGCGGCAATGGCTGGTGATGCCGGCAAGGGCTTTGCTGTCGTGGCCGAGGAAGTCGAACTCCTTGCCGAACGGGCGAACCATGCCACAAAGCAAATTGAAACGCTGATCAAAGCCATTCAACGCGAGACGTCGGAAGCGATCACCGCGATGGAAGTCTGCACGAATGAAGTGGTCGCCGGATCAAAGTTGGCTTCAGAAGCGGGCTACACACTCGGCGAAATTGATTCTGTCTCGAAGGAACTCGCCGAGTTGATTGAAGCGATCACAGTGACGACTCGTCAGCAGGCTCAGACGGCCGAGACTCTGGCCGAGTCGATGAACGAGATTTCCAGCGTGACCAAGGAAACCGCTTTGGGGACGAAGCACGCCGCGCTGTCGATTGGCAATCTCGCCGAGCTGGCAGACGCTTTGCAAAGTTCGGTGTCCGCCTTCCGGCTGCCGAAAATCAAGCCGCGTTCGTCGCTGGTGTTTGATCACTCCAGCGAGCACACCGGGCCAGTCGGTTCGTTGATTCTGAAGGCGTTGAAGTAATCCCGCGGCAGACCGACACAGTGGAAACTGTGAGGCACGGAGAGGCTGTGAAGAATTGAAGTAGGACGGGCACTCCTGCCCGTCAATTCGCGGGAAAGACGGGCAAGAGTGCCCGTCCTACTTTGAAAAGTTCACAGCCTCGGAGTCTCCCATGAGCCGCGAAGCGATCGAATGTTTTGTCGATGAGATCCGCGATGAAGTGCCGAAGATTCGTCGGCTGCTGGCGATCATTCATGCCTGTCCGGAGGATCGTGAATCACAGTTTGAGGCACATCGCCTGGCACATTCCCTCAAAGGGACGGCGCTGCTGGTCAACATTCCAACGCTCAGTGCGATCGCATTGAAGCAAGAGATGCTGATCGAACAGATCATCGATGGTCGCCTCAGCATGGACGATCGCTTGCGTGACTCGCTCGAACGCCTGACTGATCTCGTCGAGACTTATGCCGACGGACTCCTGCTCGGCAACGTTCCCGAACAACAGTTGCAAGACGAGGCCACGCAATTGTTCGAGCGGCACGTGCCGAGTGAGCCGGACAAATTGCTGCGAATCGAAGCGGAGTTGGTTTCGTCGTTGAACGCCATGACCGAAGACGGGGCACTGTTTCACGAAATGTCGCTGAAGCATTTGGAAGAGATGGCTCACAAACTGGACCAATTTCGGCGTGACCTGACACGTTGGGATTTGCTCGCGGATGTTCGCCGTCGCATGAATTCACTCAAGCGTGCGGCCAACAATTGCGGGCACCGCGAGTTCGCGCACTTGGCGCATCATGTCGAGGATCTGGTGCAGCGGCTGCTAGATCGAACTGTGCCGCCCGCCGAAAGTGCTGTCGATTGCCTGCAAGCTTGCGTGGACGCCTTGGAACAGCATCTCGAAGACGCCTTGGATGAGTCGATTCTGCTGCTGTTGCACGAACGCCTGGATGAGATTTGTGGCGGTCGTCCAACGCTGTTGATGCAGCCTGATTCGGGCGAGAGGGATGCTGCGAATGCGCCGCTCAATAGCCTCGTGCATCAAGAAACTCAGGCGAGCGGAGCGGCGTCAGCCCCTCGGTTGAGTGACGAAGAGACCGGAGGGCTGACGCCCAATGGCACTCGCTTTGTGAGCGGCAAGGCGCTAGCCGCCGGTAATTCGCGGGAAAACGTCGATCCCGAATCACCGGTGGCTAGCGCCATTCCGCTCAAAGTGAGTGCCATTGGGCTGACGCCGCCCGGCTCGCCTGCGGACAATCCTCTGCCGGTCCAATTCACATCGCCCGTCGAGCGAGAGCCGCACGCTGT
>JANNDA010001216.1:0-3111 GCA_031387195.1 Planctomyces sp.
CGTCGAACGAGCGGAAGCTGGACTTGGCCACTTGGCGCACTTTGCGTTCGGTGACTTCTTGAGTCAGCTTGGCGATCGCTTCATCGACTTTCATCTTCTGACGCTCGTTGTCGCCGAGCAGCCGGTCGCGAACGTCAACGGCATCCTCGGCCGCTTCCTTTTCACCGACCACGAACATGTACGGGATCAGTTGAAGCTGAGCCTCGCGGACCTTCGCGTTGATACGGTTGCTGGCGTAGTCGGTCGTGACTCGGAAGCCAGCGACGCGCAGGCGGGACTCGATCTGTTGAGCGTAATCAAACGCCTTCTCGCTGATCGGCAAGACGCGGACTTGCTCGGGGGCGAGCCACAGCGGGAACGCACCGGCGAAGTGTTCGATGAGCATTCCGCAGAAGCGTTCCATCGAGCCGAACGGCGCGCGGTGAATCATCACCGGACGATGCGGCGCATTGTCCGAGCCGATGTATTCCAGCTTGAACCGTTCCGGCAGATTGAAGTCGAGCTGCACGGTGCCGAGCTGCCATTCGCGGCCGATGCAGTCGCGGACCATGAAGTCGGTCTTCGGGCCATAAAACGCCGCTTCCCCTTCGCACGCCGTGAAGGTCAGGCCCATCTCGGTGAGCACTCGTCGCAGAGTCGCTTCGGCACGATCCCAGTTCTCATCGCTGCCGACGTATTTGGATTTGTTCTTCGAGTCCCGCAGCGACAACTGCACGCGGTAGTCATCCAGTCCCACGCTGCTGAGCACGAACTTGACCAACTCCAGCGTTGACTTGAATTCCTCCTCGACTTGGTCCGGAGTGCAGAACAGGTGCGCGTCGTCCTGAGTAAGTCCGCGAACGCGCAACATGCCGTTGAGTTCGCCGGTTTTCTCGTGGCGATAGACAGTGCCGAACTCGGCGAGACGCACGGGCAGATCGCGATAACTGCGCTGCTGGCTCGCGTACATCTGCACGTGATGCGGGCAGTTCATCGGCTTGAGCAGATAGCGTTCTTGGCTCTTCTCCCAGGTGCGGAGAAGTTCGATCTTCGCTTCGACCGCGCCGCTGATCGGGTAGTCGGCGAGACCGGCTCCCATGACTCGCGCTGACTCAAGCAATTTCTTCTCGTCATCAATCGAGAAGACCGCCGTCCCGGCTGCGTGATCGCGGAGCTTGCGAATCCAAAAATCGACGAGCGCTCCGGCATCGTGGCCGAAGATCGGCGAGAACTGCGATTCGCGGTAGTACGGGAAGTGACCGCTGGTCTCGTACATTTCCACGCGACCGATGTGCGGCGAATAGACCGGCGTGTAACCGCGCTTGAGCAACTCTTTCTTGATGAAGTCTTCGAGCGTGGCGCGGATCGTGGCTCCTTTCGGCAGCCACAAGCAGAGCCCCGGCCCGACCTCTTGCGAGATCGCGAACAATCCCAATTGTTTGCCGAGCACACGGTGGTCGCGCTTCTTCGCTTCATCGACTTGCTTGATGTACTCGTCGAGATCTTTCTGGCTGAACCACGCGGTGCCGTACAGCCGCTGAAGCTGCTTGTTGTTCGCGTCCCCTTTCCAATACGAGCCGGCGATCGAAAGCAGCTTGATCGCCGTGACCCGACCGGCGTCAGGGACGTGCGGACCACGGCAGAGGTCCATGAATTCCCCTTGCCGATAAAAGCTCAGCGAATTGTGGTCGGCGAGTCCGGTCTGAATGTGCTCGACCTTCAGCTTTTGATTCAGGTCGCTGCACAGCTTGATGGCCTCGTCACGAGTCGTATTCAGTCGCTCGAACGGCTCGGCATCGGCGATGATCTTTTTCATCTCCTCTTCGATGCACGGGAAGTCGTCTTCGCTGATCTTCGTGTCGAGGTCGAAGTCGTAATAAAACCCGTGGCCCGTCGTTGGTCCGAAGGCCAGCCCGACTCCCGGATAAAGTCGCATGACCGCTCGCGCCATCAAGTGCGCCGCCGAATGCCGCATGACCGCGAGCGCTTTGGGGTCTTTGTTGGTGATCAGCTTGAGGGCGATTGGCGTGTTGAGTGGCAAGCTGGAAGCTTGCACTACGGTTTCGGCAATCGGCCGCATGGCATCGACGACCGTGCCGTTGACTTCCGCCGCCAGCGTCGCATTCGCCAGCCGCTCACCGATCGTCTTGGCCACGTCGATCGCGGAAAAGGTTTCGGGATACTCCTTCACACTGCCGTCGGGAAGCTGAATCTGAAGCATGTCTGGTCTCGATCCTTCATCACAAATGCCGGGGTCTCGCGAGGCTCGACCCACACTCCGAATGCCGAGACCGCCGGTACAAAAGGCGAACTGTCTCCGCAAACCGGGCGGGAGTTTAGTGGCAACAGAATTCTCGTGCGACCGCCCAGAACCCGGTGGCTGGGGAGCGGTCGCCGCACCGCGTTCCGTGTTGATGCCAGAACTCAGAGCGGGGAATGAAGCACGTTGCGCATCAGCGACAGGATCGGGTTCAACGCTACTTGACCGAGTCCGCAGATCGAAGTTTGTTCGAGCGTCTCGCCGAGTTCTGACAGCAGACTGAGTTCGCTCTTCGGTCGAGTTCCGCGACCAATGTCTTCCAGGATCTCGACGGCTTGCTGACTTCCCATACGGCACGGAACGCACTTGCCGCAGGACTCGTTGCGGAAGAAGCGGACGATGTTTGTCGCCAGATCGAACAGATTGTGGTGATTGCTGATGACGATGACCGCTCCGGTTCCCAACATGCTGCCGGCCGCTTTCATGGCGTCGAAGTCGAGCGGCGTATCCACCTTGTCGGCGGGCAAGAAGTTGGAACTTGCACCACCCGGCAAGAAAGCTTGCAACGACGAACCGTCACACATCCCGCCGGCGATGTCGATCAACTCGCGAACCGTCGTGCCGATGGGAATCTCGTAAACTCCCGGCGAGCTCACATCGCCGGAGATCGACACGAACTTCAAGCCCGCGCATCCGCGCGTTCCTTGAGCACGCCACCAATCCGCTCCGTGATGAATGATCGACGTTGCGAAGGCGAAGGTCTCGACGTTATTGATCAGTGTCGGCTTACCCCACAACCCGTGAGTCCCCGGATACGGCGGCTTGTTCCGTGGCTCGCCCCGTTTGTCTTCCAGGCATTCAAGCAACGCCGT
>JANNDA010001287.1:0-11115 GCA_031387195.1 Planctomyces sp.
CGCGCGGGCCGCGGTTCCGCTTGCCGGCGGAGATGATTCGCGACAACGCGCTCGCAGCCGCCGGTTTGCTCAAGCGGCACCGCGGCCCGCGCGCGAGCCATTCGTTATCGGGATTGTCGGCCATCGTCTGCGGATCGGCGAGACTGCGCTGTCGATATGTTTGGCTCATGACGATCGTTTTCACGAGCTGCTTCATGTCCCAACCGCTGTCGATGAAACCGAGCGCCAGCGCATCGAGCACTTCGGGATACAGCGGCCGAGTTCCCTGACTGCCGAAGTCTTCCGCCGTCTTCACCAGTCCGCGTCCAAAGAGACTTTGCCAGACGCGATCGACGGCCACGCGAGCCGTCAGTGGATGACGACGATCGGTGAGCCATTTCGCCAGTCCCAGCCGATTGCGCGGCGCATCCTCGGGGAACGGAGACAAGGCTGCGGGCGTGCCGGCCTGCACTTCATCGCGACGTTGAGCGTACTCGCCACGGAACAGCACACACGCCGGCTTGGGCTGCGGCAGTTCGCGCATCACCATCAATTCTTTGATGCCGTCGGCGAGCTTGTTGTGCTCGGCCCGCGCCGTTTGCAGCGCGGTCAGATGCTGAGCCCATTCCGCATCAGCCGTCGCAAGATAGAAGTTGAACTGAGCTTCTTTTTTCTGAGCTTCGGTTGGGAAAGTCGGACTTGGCGAATCGAGCCACATCGTCATGGCTTCCAACTCTGTCAGCTCGCGACCAAACACTCGGAAGTCGTCGATCCATCCCCCCTTGAAACCCCGGTCGCGAAAACGCTTGCCCAGCGCGATGTTGTCACCGCCGCCGCCCGTGATTTCTTTCGTCAGCTTGTCCTTCACGACTTCGATCGCCGCCGGCTTGCCATTCACGAACAGCCGCAACCCCGCCGCGCGACTGCTGCCGTCCGACGTGACGCAGACAGACACCCACTCGTTGATCGGCAAGTTCTCCTTCGCCGCAATCGAGATGGCGTTGCCCGGCCAGAAATGGATCAGAGACCACTTAAGACGACCCTCTTCGATCAGCAGTTCGTAACCTCGGCTCGCGGCATCAGTCCAGGCGCGCGATGAAGCACGACCGCGCGATCCTTCACGTTCGGCGTCTTCAACCACAACGCGACGGAGAACGGCTGATGTCTCCCGAAGTTCCCCAGCGGCAGATCGACCGGGTCATCACCCGTGAACTCGATCGCGTTGCCGCTCCGATCGGGAACGATTTTGTTTTCACCTCGCAGATTCGCCGGCTGGCTCGACTTGATGTCGTTTGCAAGCTTGCCCTGTTCCAGCGCATCGAATCGGAATCGACCCAGCTCCCCACCGATCGACTCAACAGGCTGAGCCTTCTGCGTGGCGAGCCACTTCTCAAACGCCTCGCGGCGAGATTCGCGCAGCTTGAGCGATTGCTGCTCAAGCTCAACCACCTTCGTCCGCAACGCGGCGACCTGTTGCTTTGTCGGAGCATCGGACAGTTCCAACGTCGGAGTCGGTGGCGATTGCGTGAAGTACGAATACAGCCCCGCTTCGTCGATGTTCTGGAACATGGCGAAGAGCTGGTAGTACTCCCGCTGCGAGATCGGATCGTACTTGTGATCGTGGCAGCGGCAGCATTCAAAGGTCAGTCCGAGGAACGCCGTCGCAAAGGTCTGCACTCGGTCGCTGACGTATTCGACGCGATACTCCTCTTCGACGCTGCCCCCTTCTGACTCTTGCTGATGCAGCCGATTGAACGCCGTCGCCAAGACCTGCTCGTCGGTGGCATCGGGGAGCAGATCGCCAGCCAGTTGCCAGGTGATGAATTCGTCAAACCGCTGATTCGAGTTGAACGCTCGCACGACCCAATCGCGCCATGGCCACATCTCCCGCTCACGATCGACCTGAAAGCCAAAGCTGTCTGCATACCGCGCCGCATCGAGCCAATCGACCGCCATGCGTTCCCCATAATGCTCCGACTTGAGCAACCGATCGACGAGCCGCTCGACAGCGTCAGGTGCCGCGTTGCTCACGAACACCTCGACTTCGGCGGCAGTCCCGTCAAATCGAAACTGAGCCGTCGAATCAGCGTGGCTCGCTGAGCCTCTGGCTGCAACTGGAGTCCACGCTCGGCGAGTCCGTTCCGAACCGCGTCGTCAATCGCCGGCAACAACGGCTCTCGGCTGGGCTTGAGCGAGATGAACGACCAATGATTCTCGTACTCAGCCCCTTGCTCGATCCACTTCCGCAGCGTCGAAATCTCCTGCTCAGTGAGCCGTCCCAACTTCGACGTCGCCGGCGGCATTCGCTCGTCGACATCGTCGCTGAGAATGCGCCGCACGAGTTCGCTTTCCGTCGGCTTACCAACCACGATCGCTTTCGACTTCACCGCCTCAGCACGATCATCGAGCCGCAAATCCGCTTTACGTTTCTTGGCGTCCGGTCCATGACACTGAAAGCACTTGTCCGACAAGATCGGCCGCACATCGCGATTGAACTGTACTCGCTCTTCGGCAGCGACCGGAGCGGCCAGCAACAGGCAGACAAGAATGGCGACAAGTCGTTTTATCATGGTTTACGCAATTGGTCGTTGTGAGTCCTTGTCGATGACTGACAGCCGCCAGAGGGTGTTGGCTACGGTTCACCACGTTCAATCTGATCGAAACACTGATCGGGAGTCAAAGACCTGCTGCAAACTGTTCATGTTGTTGCCGTAGCCACGTTCGCCAGAACGTGGGGTGGGAAGCCCACGTTCTGGCGAACGTGGCTACTCGGCAATCTATTTGCTCACGCGGAAAAACTTCGAGGCGTGTTGTCCCGACGCCAATTCGTGAACGCGAACTTCCCAGGTGCCCGTCTGGTCATTCGCGGCGATATCCAGCGGCAGCTCCAGAGTTCCTTTGACGGCTGCGTAGTGACCACTGAACTCGGACGGTCGGCCGTCGCTGTCAACGATCTCCACCTGCAATGGGATGATGGCATCGAGCGGCTTCCCGTCAGCGTCCTGCACGGCGATTCGGCCAGTCCACGATTGACCTCGCGCAACCTGGTCAGGTCCGGTGACCGACAGGCCCGCGATGGGTTTTGGCACGGCCATCAACAATCGACCGTCGCAGGGGCCGAGCGTCACGGGAATCCGAAGCGACCCGGCCGCGTCGCGTTGAAACGACACGGGTCGGTGCGCGACGAGGTCGTAAACCGCCGTGGCATTCGAGGTCAGTTGCACATCGGCAGTCGTCGGCACTCCTCGTTCATGGACCAGTCCGTATTGGCCGACGTAATCACCGGCCTCGCGAGCATCGTTGACTAGAAAAATGTAATCGGCCGCTCCCGCCCGTCGCCGATGCGGCACGACGTTCGGTGATGTCGTATCAACCATGCGGCGGTACTTGCCGTCCAATTGCGTGCGTATGTCGGCAGCCAATTTCAAAAGTTGGGCCTTGTCGGCGGCAGCGTCTTTCTGACGTTTGAAGATCGGCAACGTGAAGTTCGCCTTGATGGCCGGGCAGAGATTCGCATCGCCGATCACAAGCCCGCCCCCCTTTTGAAACTCCAGAATCTGATCGACAACGGCCCGCGTCAGCACTTCGCAGTCGGCGAGGACCAAAACCTTATAGCCCTTCAGTCCGTCGCGGAGGACATGCTGCTCGTGGATCACTTCCGGTTGCAGCCGAGCATGTTGCAGAGCGAAATAGACATCGGCCTGCCAGCCGCCCGCGTAGCCCCAGGTGCTTTTCGAGGTGAAGGCAAACGTCGTAAAACTTTCCAGGAACGCGATGTCGCTCTTCACCGCCGGCACTTGCCGCAGCGTTGGTCCCAGCGGCACGACGACATCGTGGATCAGCCGCGTCAGTTCGTGCTGCAACTGCGGATGCGTGTATTTGTAGGGATGACCATACGCACCAACTTAAGCGTTCCAATTGAGTAGCGATGGGTCGTTGACGAGCTGGAAGTGGCTGGGATTTTTGCGTCGTGCAAACGACGAAAGCGTTGCACGGAAAAGTATCCCAGGTCGAAAGATCTCCAACGCTCCGGCCTGCGGTGCTTGATGAGCGATCGGGCTCTTGGCCTCACTGGCTTTGCCGATCTCAATCAATACTTGCGGCAACACACCCGTCTTGAGATCCCACCGCACTTGAATCTTGAGAGCCGCGGCACAACTCCCTTCCGTGCCACCGCAGCCGGGGAACTCCATCCGCATTTCGTCGGGGAGACGAATGCTGGAACTGTCCCCAATGAAGAGCCCCGTGTTTCTCCGCCAACACTTCGGTCTGGGCCCCCAAAACTTTCTCCAACAACGATGCCACCTTCGCTACCATGCTCATCGGGAAGCTCCTTCTTCTCGAACGTGTCGTGAGATAACCCGTTCTGAATTAGGAGCTTCTTGCTTTTCTGCCTACGGCAGTTCCTTAAGTTGGTGCGTATGGGGCGAACCGTGACGACGCCCTCACTGACGCTTCGGGTTACATTCGGGCCATGAATAATCCAGGTTAGCGTTCCACCGGAACACGGTCGGCCGGGACGAATGCCGCAGACTCGAAATACACATACGGCGCGATGGCAGCCGCAATTTCAGGGCGGCAGAGATACTGCGGCCAACTGTGGTGGTGGCCGATGAGCGGCGTGACATCGAGTTCCGACACTTGGCAAACATGCTCACCCAAATGACGCCGATCCCGCTTGGTGAATCCAGCACGTGCCAGCGATCGGGCCGAGAACGGATGCCGGAACGGATACAACGCCAGAGCAAGATCTCGATCGTTTCGCAAATTAAGCAGGCATTCCGCTCGATTCAACGCGCAGCCGTAACGCTCATCTGGATTCAGCCAGTCGTGATCGATTGCGGCTGCGGCGAAGACGACCCGAATTCGATTTCCACAATCAGCCGGATTCCAACGAGCCTGTTTTTGGACAGTGCCGCCACCGAGCAGATGCAACGCGGACGAAATCGTGCGTGCCCCCTGACTATGTCCGAGCAAACTCACCGGACTGTTGGGGGGCAGTGCTCCGATCAGATCCGCCAGATAAAAACCGTTCCGTTCGGCTCGACGCCCCAAAATCATGAAGTCGATTCCGGGGATCGGGCTGGTGAAAGCATTGTCCGACGCGAGTGCCAAGACTCCTTCGCTGGGCCACGTGAAGTAAATGAAATTCAGCGGCAACTGCGGACAGGGGCTGCGTAACCATTGATAAGTCTGGTCGGCATCCTGCCAGACATCTTGCCAGCGCGTGAAGGCTCCGTGAGCGAAGATGGAAACCGGAGCATTGGGGATCAACGAGCCCAACAGCTCTTCAAAGCAAGCCGGATGGATTTGGCAATCTTCAGTGACTGCATGACACAAGAATCGACAGGACGGAGCACAACGATGTTTCGATTGTGAACAGCAGCGCGTGCTGACGACCCAGTATTTCACGGTCGGTCCCGCGACGGGTTGAGCAGTGATTTCATTTGGCAGCGGAATCAATGGAGTCGGAGCGCTGTTCGTTTTTGATGATGAACCCGGTGCGTACTCCTGTGGCTCTTTGGGAGGAGAAAGGACTTGCCTTCGCGGTGCAATCGTCTGTGGTAGCGGAGACTGAGGTTGATCGTCGTTGATGGCGGGAGTTGGTGCCGGATTCAACTGGAGCGGCGAGAGATCATTCTCTGATTCGCCATCGGCCACGATGTCTGGTCCAAGCGAGGCACCGAGACTCGGCGCTAATTGGTCAGCCAAGTCCTCGGTGGGCAAGTCTGCTTCAAGTGGGACCAAGAATCGCAGTTTGTCGAGTTCCTGTGGTTGAGATGAACTCGGCAGCTTCGGCGGTGTTTGATCGGCGGTGTCTTGTTCGCGAGCCGACTCGCTGACATCAAGAATGACCACACTCGGAGTTTTCTCGGCGAGTGGTTCGGTTCCCAGCAAACGGGGCAGCCAAACCAGCGTTGCCAGTCCGGCCAAGAACCACGTGATCGAAGCGGCGAATCGAGTATTTGACATCAGCATAGCGTTACTCAGGCAGACAGTTTTTAAGCTCAGCCGACAACCTTGGCTGAAGGGCTCCTGCCCGATGAGTCACCTCGTCCGTTGCTGTGGAGAAACAGAACCGGTGACTGCAAGCCTCCTGGCTTCACGCGATGAACGATATCGACGCGAAACATTCTGAAACGGCGAGAATCCATCCGATTGCCGAGCACGCAGTTATCGCCGTTCAAGCATTTTCTGCCGGTCACGACACGTGGGCGATCTATTCAAACAGACGATCGAGCAGAACCTCACCGCTCACCAGACTCCGCGCTGAACGTAGCTCATGAATGACAGCAATGAGCGAGGCGTTTGGCGGTGGCTGAAAGCCAAGGAGCGATCATTCTCACCGTGCGGATTATTCGGAATGTGCGCGACGCAAATATCCGCGCAGGTTGTCCGGGGGCTAACGCCCTCCGGCTCGCCAGGGCCGTTGATACGGAGCTATTGGGTTCCCAACTGACGTAGCTCATCGCCGGTGAGGCGGTACAGCGTCCAATCGGAAAGCGGCTTTGCTCCGAGGCTCTCATAGAAGCGGATCGATGGTTCGTTCCAATTCAGCACGGACCATTCCATGCGACCGCAATCGCGTTCGACGGCGATCTGAGCGACGCGCGTCAGCAATGACTTGCCGAGTCCTCGGCCACGGTAGGCCGGTTGGACAAAGAGGTCTTCCAAGTACACACCCGGCTTGCCGAGGAACGTCGAGAAGTTGTGGAAGTACAACGCGAAGCCGATCGGGACTCCGGCGTCCTCGGCAAGCAGTGCTTCGGCGAACGGACGTGGTCCGAACAGTGACCGATGCAGCGAGTCTTCCGTCGCGACGACCAGATCCAACAGCCGTTCGTACTCAGCCAGTTCACGAATCAAGCCGAGGATCGCCGGGACGTCAGCCGCAGTCGCTTCTCGAATGGTTGGCGTGGAAGAAGAGGTCATCTGATACCCCGCAAGCGGCGATGCGTTTGTAGGACGGGCACTCTTGCCCGTCACTAGACTCGCGACGGGCAAGAGTACCCGTCCTACGAAACCTCAGCGTTGATGACTAACCGGCTGGATCGAATTCAGCGATGAAACGTAAGTGAGATATCGTGATCGAGCATGTGGCAACGTTTCATCCAAGCGAACGCTCAGCAATTGTGGGTGCGGGTTGTCGCGCAGCTCTTGGAGGTACTCCAGCAGGACTTGCTTCGAGTCCTCGGAACCATGCAACAAGAAATGCACCCAAGCCCAGGACTCTTGATAGTCGGCACGCTGCATCTGTGCGACTTCTTGCAACGACTCCAATCGTTCGAGATCCGGTTGCCAGCCGTTCGTGATCGCCGTGCTGAGCTGCCGAGGATAATCGCGGTGCATCGCGTTGGGGGTCAGTCGCGGAACCTCGAAGTATTCCGCCAAGCCCTCGTCCAGCCACAGCGGCACTTCTTTGAGCTGGGCGTGCAACAGTCCGTGAGTGAATTCATGCCGCAGGTCTTCTTGAATGCTCGTGCCCCAGAAGGTGTAGACGGCGAGTTCTTTTGGAGTGCCGACGAAGTACGCTCGGCGCGGCGGCAGACCGGGGTACGTCGCGTTGAGGTATTGTTGATAGCGCGCCTTGTCGCTGAAGACGTACACGACCACCTCGCGGCCTTCGAGCGGTAGTTGCAGTTCTTTGGCTACGTCTTGCCGAAGCTGAATCAGATCTTGAATGAGCTCGTGATCCTTCTTCAGCTCGATATCGCTGATGACCTGAAGCTGCTCCGATCGCACGGAATGCTTGACTGGTAGCCGAGCCACATCCGGCCGCGCGGTGCGACATCCCGCAGCCGGCAGAAGCAGTAACGCGGCAACAACGAGGGTGCTCGCGAAGCAAACAATGCTTCGGTGCTTGATGCGGCTAACGCGACTGCGACTCGTCATCATTACTGCCGCTCGACAGATAAGGGCAAATCTAGTGAGGTGTCATCCGGCTGGCGCTCTTCGTCAGTTCCGCTCTTTGGCTCACCGAAGATCTGGTCCTTCCAGCGTGCCGTGACGGACTTGCGGACCAAGTCGGCGCGACCGGTCAGGACTAGAGCTTTCACCAATTGTGGGTGTTTCGTCCATTCGGCCGTGGTCCATTCGCGGACATCAACGTAGGCATCAACCAGCGCGGCCGACGGCTTGGGGACAAAGACCCAATCGTCCTTGGTCCGAATCACATGAAACTTAAACGCCATGAACATCGCCGCTGCTCCCAGCAGCGCGCCAAACACCATCGCAAACAGCCGTCGCATGAGTTCCCTCTCTTCGCTGGCGACCGGGGATTCCGGAAGGGGCGGGAATGTCCCAAAATCCCCGATTTGCCACAAGACGAGGGAAACGTGGAAAACGACTGACTCACTCCGTCATTTCCCAAAGTTGCAGAACTTTATGGTAGCCGCAGGTCAGCAGGAACTTTCCGTCTGCCGAAAGAGCGACGTTCTGAGCGGCAATGGTGTCGATTTCAAAATGATCGATGAGCTGATTTTTTTCCGCGTCCCAGACGACGACCCGCTTGTTGCTGGAATCAGCAACGGCGACTCGCTTGCCGTTGGCGGAAATGGCGAAGCTGTTGTTGGGTGCGGGGCGAAAAGGAATGTTGGTCGCTTGGGACGGATTGTCGAACGAGATCACATCCAGGCTACTGAGGTCTTTGTTGAAGACACCTCGCCCACCTGCCAACGCTAGTCTGGCCGCGAAGTAACCGGAGCTTGATGCCGGCAACGAATCAATCTTGTGTTGCTTGCCATTCTCCGGATCCCAGTGAAACAGCGACTTGCCATCGGTGGAGAGAAGTTGTTTGCCGTCGGGGCTGATGGCGATGGCCTTCGTGCCAACAGTCGGCTTCCACTCCTTGATCATCTTCTGCACGCCGATATCCCCAATCTGAATTTGATGGATGCCAAATCCAAAGTACGTCTTGCGGCCATCGGTCGAGAACGCGATCGCTGACGGTTGAAACCCTTTGATCTGAGGATCCCATAACAACTGACGGCTTTCGAGATCCCACACACACGTTTCACCGAGCGTCGCGGCGGCGACACGTTTGCCGTCCGGAGACACGACCAAGAATTGAGTATTTTGCTTCAAGCCTTCGAGTTGGCCGACGGAATCAGTTTGCGTGGCATCGAAGACGATCACCGGCCCGCGATCAGTGGCCACGAGCGCTCGCTGACCGTCCGGCGTGAGTTGCACCGCATGGACCAGCGTGGCGGTGATCGGTCCAAAGCGTCGCAGCAATTTGGCCTTCTTCGGCGGCGGCAGCTTGTCGAGATCCGCTGCGGCCTTCAAAGCTTGCTGTTTGTAATTCTGATCCAACTGCTCCTGGGCCTGCTTGCGTTCGACGGCGATGACTTGCGGATCGGTGTAAATGAACTGCATCTCGAAAGGGACGCGAACCGTGGCGTTGTCGATGTTTCGCGCCAGTTCAAACTTCAACTCGGCCGAGAACGGCACATTGTCCTTGATGTTGAACTTCCAATTCCCCTCCCCTTTCAGGTGAATGTACGGAGAGGCTGCGTTATCGAGCGTCTTCAGTTCGTAAGTTTTTTTGCCGTGAATGATGTCGGCAATCGTTTGCCCCAGCGTAAACGTGGTCGTCTCTTCAGCCGCGAAAACAGTCCCTTTTGGCGAGTTGTCAACCGGACCAAACGGTCGCCGAATTCCACGAGCCCTTAGGCGTGCCAACGGATCATTCGGGTCTTGCTCAAAACGTGTGATGCTCGTCGGTGACTTGCGGCTCCAGGTTGCCTGACCTCCAGGATTGAGCGGCGCGATTGCCATCTGCCCCACCGGTCCCATCAACATCGGAAGCTGTTCTTCCCCCGTCATGCTGACGAGTTCGCCGAACTCATCCATCGTGAGCAGCCCCGATCCTCGGCCGGATGTCGGAAACGACAGTCGAAAGGGACGACCAGGCACAGCTCGCTGAGTTGTTGAGAACGTCGCCTCGTAGGACAACGTCGTGCGATTGGCACTGGCACCAGCGGTGACATGGACCAACGCCACCGCCGGACTGATCTTCTCGACGAGCGCCGGTCCTTCCATTTTCTGCCGTGGCTCGGCTCCCGCGAGGAAACGGCTTCCCGCCTGTTCCAGCAACGTTTTGACATCGTTGATCGGCCTCGCGAAGGCAATTTTTGATATGGCATCACCCGTGAGCTTGGCGCTTGCCACACCGATCACTTCGCCGAATTCATTCACCAGTGGCCCGCCGCTGTTGCCCGGATTGATCGCCGCATCCACTTGAAAGACACGGCTGCCGGCCACCAGATTCAAACCGGACACCGAACCAGAAGTAACCTTCAGGTTGTTCCCCAGCACGTCAGACAAGGGAAATCCGAACGCTCGCACCACTTGCCCCAACTGCACGGCGTTGGAATCGGAGAGGGGGACGTACGCCAAGTCTTGAGCATTGATCTTGATGACGGCCACGTCATGAACCACGTCCGTTGAAATCACCTGGGCTGGATATTTCTGATTGCCCAAATGCACTTCGAGCGACTTGGCTCCCTCGACCACATGCGCGCAGGTCACCAAGTATCCGTCGGCCGAAACCACGAAGGCCGTGCCGGTTCCCTTCTGACGGAACTCAATCGTCGGTCCCGCAGGTTGCGGCGACACGCGATAACTACAAACGCCGACCGTCCGCTCGATGACGTCACCTAGATTCGTCTCGATGCTGAATTTGTACGGATACTCGCGATTCGGCTCCCACTTGTAGCGGAGTTCGTTATTGGCATTCGCGACGATCACGGGCGGAGCGGGAGCGGGTTCTGCTTGAGCAGGATTCGTCGGCAACGATTGCACGGGGACGACTTCAGTGGGCGAAGCCGGAGCGGGAACAAGCCGCGAATCTGGAACGCTCGCGATCGGATTGGCGGCCACTTCATTCGGCAACGTGATTGCCGGAGTCGCAATCGGCTCAACCTGCCCGGGCGGGCTTGTCGGATTCGTGTCGTTTGCCAATGGTTGCAGAGGTACGACCTCGTTTGCCGCACCAGCATTGGGAGCACCGCCATTCGGAACGCGAATGATCAACAACACCGCAATCGCCATCACGACCAGCACCGCTCCGCCGATGGCAATCATTAATCCCGTCGAAGACGACTCTGTTTTTCGACGCGGAGTCGATCTCTTTCC
>JANNDA010001317.1:0-6615 GCA_031387195.1 Planctomyces sp.
CAAGCACACGCTCGCGCAGCACTCGGTCACGGAACAGTTCCCGGAACAGAAACCCGACTTGCCGCTGAACTATCGCGGCGTGCATCGGCTGAATCGGGATGAGCAAGGCCGCGTGCGTTGCGTCGCGTGCATGATGTGTGCGACGGCGTGCCCGGCGCATTGCATTTCGATCGTGGCTGAAGATGCCTCGAAAGACTGGCCAGATCGCGACAAGCGTCCGCAGAGTTTTGTGCTCGATGAGTTACGTTGCATTTTCTGTGGCATGTGCGAAGAGGCGTGTCCGTGCGACGCGATTGAGTTGACCAGCATCTACGACCTGACTGGTGAGACTCGCGAGCAGATGACCTTTGACAAAGACAAACTGTTGAGCATTTACGACCAGACGAAAGACAACCCGCGCGATCCGGTTCGCACGCATCGCGGACGCTTGGGTTGCGCGTCGGAGCTTGAGCGGCAGCCGGTCAGCGCGACCTCGCCGAAGCCTCCTGAAGGGCCGCGAGCGAAGAAGCTGTAACTCCGATCGAGCCGCAGTGTAGACGACTCTCGCCGAGAGCCGTTCGCGCGGCGAGCGTTGCCCGCTCTCGGCGAGAGCGGGCTACACTGTGGCAAAACTTGCCGGTCGCTCATTCAATCCGACGTCCGTCAATTTGATGGTCCCTTGCGCGATCAACTGTCCGATCTTAGAGGGACAGTTCATTCGGGTGTGCATTTTCTGACGCCGCCTGAAATTGGCATCTCAGCTCGATACCGCCACTCGGTTGGCGATCGCCCGTTCTGGCGAGGGACTGGGATCGATCACGTCGGAAGTCATTCATTTTCAGCAGGTGGATTGATGGGGTTGTCGGCCTCGCGAACCCTGGACGACCAACGCCGTCGGCGATTGGTGATGGACACCGACCTTAACGGTTCGGCCTGTGAGTCAGCGCCTGTCTTCCGTGCCGAGCCCACTGAAGACTTCTCCCCGCACGTTCGCCTGACGATCTCGTTGACGGAATGCGTGCCAGCGCGGCTGTGGATGTATTGGGGTTTTGGCGGACTGACTCTCACGATCCCTGTTGCGATGTTGGTTGCTTGGTACTCGGCGGAAGTCGCGTCGGTGTCAGGATCGGCGTTGGGGGACAGACTTGCTCCGTTGGCGGAGAGGCTGATCCGTGGAGCCGGAGTGCTGTCGTGGTGGTTCGCCGGTCAACTGAGTTGTCTGGTCTGGTGGGCTCGATCACAAAGCCGAGTTGATTACTCAGGACGCTTCCATGCGTGGGGCTGGACGGCTGCGGGATTCGTCGCCGCCGGAGTGTTGTCTCTCGCCAACTTGCCGCAATTGGCGGCGTGTCTCATGGCCGTCAGGGGAGGCGATCCAGACGTCTTCGCTGGGGGAGTGACCGCGATCTGGCTGCTACCGAGCCTTGTTGTCGGTCTTGCATTGTGGGCCACTTTGGGAAATGAACTGCGTGGCTGCACGGTCAGCCGCATCCTGCATAGCCTCACCGCAGTGAGTGGTCTGGCGTTCGTTGGAATGGAACTTTGGCTGATTCGATCAGACGGAACATTGGCATTGGAGTTCGCCGCGCGGCTGTCGCTCGTCGTCATGCAATGGTGCAGCTTGATGACGGTCCTGTTGCAGGTGCATCGGGCCGTGCATATTTCCGCTGACCCTCCGGAAGCGAAGCCGTCCGCGTGGTCAGTCGCTTGGAATCAAGGCCCCGTTCGCCTGCTGACTTGGGCTCAACGGCAGTTGCGTCGCAGGATGACTGCGAAACGATTGGTTTCCGGCACAACTGAGGTGCTCGATGAGAATGTTGCCGACGATGACTCTGCGATGAGCGGCGATCGTCGGAAGCGGCGAATGCGACTTGAAGCAGCGGATGGTTCGGCTCAGGAAGTTCGCATTGATGACGCGGAACAACTGGCGAAAGGCCCGTCGCGGAGAACCCGACAAACTGCGAGAAAGTCGTGAGTTTTGCGAGCTCAGTTAGAACCAATGTGCCGCAGCAAGTCACCCAGTGGCGGCCCAAGAATCAGACCGCCGATCACGATCGCGGTGATGGCCAAGACGAGAACCGCTCCGGCGGCAGCGTCTTTTGACCGACGCGCGAGTTCGTGATACTCCGGTGAAACTAGATCGACCAATACCTCAATCGCTGTGTTCGCGGCCTCGGCAGCAATGACGGCACCGATCATGAGTATCAGGATGGCCCAATCTGTTCGTGACAGCGGAAGGCAAAGTCCCGTCACGATCACGACCCCCGCGACCACCACATGAATCTTGGCGTTGCGGCCAGACCGGAAGACGTCCCATAAACCGACGAATCCGCAACGGAAGCTGTGCCACAACGAAGTTGTTTTCATCACCGGGCCTCTGGCTTCAAATAGATCATCAGATAGCGGTCTTCGTGAGGCCGGTAGAAACCGCGGATGTGTTCGCGCACGGTGAAGCCGAGTTGCTCATAAAGGTGGACGGCGGGCTTGTTGCTTGGATCAACGGTCAGCAGAACTGGATGGCTCGCTTGAGACAACGCGGCCTGCATCAACAGCGTGCCGACGCCAGCACCACGGCATTCGGGATGGACCATCACTTTGTGGAGAAATAGCTCGCCGCTTTTGGTAGGAAATTGAATGAGCGCTCCGGCGATGTCGTTCGATTCGCTCAGCGGCGGAGAAGCGGCGGCGATTCGTGCGACCAGCAACGTGGCCGTGTCGCTCCAGACGCGCCAGATATGTTCGCCGTCGGGGATGAAGACGTCGGGCACAACCGGCCAGGCGATTCGGTCGAGCGCGGCGATCTGGAGATAGTCGGTGGTCCGAGCCGACTCGATGGTCACGTGCGGCATCACAAAATCCTTGGGGACAATTGATGAAGGCGAGAGCGCCAATCGAAAGACATTGCGGAAGAAAGCGATGGCCGACATGCTCTTCGACAACAAACTACCGGGCAACGCTGCCGAGTTAGCGACACAGCCTCAGTTTGATCTTTGCACAAAGTAACCCGAAGCGTTAGCGAGGGCGGGCGCTTCAGAACGCGATGAATTCATTGTCCTGTAAAGCATCCGCCCTCGCTGACGCTTCGGGTTACTTTCGCCTCCAAGTGCCTCACGACAGGAAATGACGAAATCATGCAGGCAGGACGCCGAACCGTTCGCACAATGTTTCACGGAGCGCTCGTTGCGTTGGCCTGTGTGTCGATTTGCTCGGCCGATGATCGACCTCTGTTGAAGGCGGGATATCTTCCGGTATCGTCCAATCGAGCGATCATTGCCAAGATGCGTGATGCGGGGCTGAATGCGGCTTGGCCCAAGATCACGAGCTTTCATCCGAGCGGTGAGGACGAAAACGCTCGCAGGAAAATCGAGCAATGGGCTGATGCCTGCGACAAGAACGGTTTGCAGCTCTGGCCATGTTTTAATTTCGTCGGGGGTGACAACGAGCTGAAATACTTTCCGGAGTTTCGCCGCGAAGTGACGCTCGCCGGGATCGTGCAGCAGCACACCCCCTGCCCTGCGGATGAACGCTACTGGCAACGAGTGATTCTGCCGCGATGCTTGATGGTCGCGGAGATGTCGCGTGTTCGACGTAACATCGCTGGCGTGGTGCTCGATCTAGAAATGTACGGAGCCAATCACGCTGGCTACGGTGCTCCGTGTGCTTGCGAGTCCTGTCGGACTCAAGCTGCATCGGACGATCCCACCGCGTTGCTCAATTGGCAGCGCAAAGAAGTCGCTCGAATCTGCCGCGACCTCCGTGACAAGGTGCATCACATCAACCCGCAGTTTCAATTCGCGGCGATGCACCTGGAGGAACCTTATCCTTTCTTCGAGGGAGTGGCCTTGGGTTTGGGGACGGCTGAAGTCCCTGTGGTCTGTGCGGCGGAGCGAACTTATGCCGCTGGCTACACACCGGAAGTCGATCAAACACAATTGCGGTTTCGAGAACTGAAAGCTCACGTGAGATATCTCGGCGGCTTGTCGCTGACCCATTTTCGGGCGGATCAAGTCGGGCCGCAGTTGTACGCCTTGGGAAGTCACAGCAGCGGGTTCTGGCTGTATACGCTTGGCTCATTGGCCGTACCGCAGGACCAAGTTCCCGAAGGCTATCGCGTTCCCGACCCACAGGAGCAGTATTGGTCGGCGTTTCAATCGGCGTGCGGCGAGCTGGATCGTTTCAGTCAATCGAGCAGGAAATATGTCAGCCCGTTGCTCCGCAAACTTGAACCGACTGAAAGCCGAGCCACCACCTCAAAGCGGGTGCTGACCGCCGTTTCGCAGACCGTCCCCAAACTTCCGTTGCCGGGCGACGAGACACAACTGAGACGGTTCAACATCTCGTTCGTATTGCTGGATCAAGGGGAAACCTTACGCCTGACCGCACAAGGCCGCCTGCTCAAAAAGTTGCCCGTCGATGGAGCAGTAAAAGTGCTCGACCC
Organism: Planctomyces sp.; assembly: GCA_031387195.1. Taxonomy (GTDB): domain Bacteria; phylum Planctomycetota; class Planctomycetia; order Planctomycetales; family Planctomycetaceae; genus SXKJ01. The sequence goes on from JANNDA010001317.1 coordinate 4,418, forward strand.
CGAAGGCCGCGAGGTTTTGAGTCGCTCGGTTGTGCTCGGACAAGCGGAAACGATCGAGCTCACGGCGAAGACTGCGGGAACGTACTGGGTCACGACCAGCTTTGGCCAAAATGTGTGCGAGCTGCGCATCGCCAACCCACAGGTTGTTCAGTTTGCCGGACGTCATCAGCGATTGAAGGTCCATCACTTTGTTCGGCCACAGTATTTCATGGTCGCTGATGGGCAACGCCCGCAGGTCGATGTCATGACGGAAGATCCCCATGACTCCGTCCGCGTCCGCTTGCGAGATCCGCTGGGCAACATCGCCAACGATCAAGTTTTGACCGGCTCGCAATCAATTTCAGCGAACGGAAGTCCGGGGATTTGGTCGGTGATTTTGGAGGGTGTCGCAGGTCGCCCTTTCGGCGGCGTCCAAATCGGCCTCACCCCGCCGCTGGCACCGTACCTGGCTGACGCGCCCGAGCGGTTGCTGAAGGATCGGTAACCATAAAGTTTCCTGCTGTGGAATGCCTGAAGCGAAAGTGATTTTGCGCGAGTTTGAGATTCACCAGTTGGTTGAGTCGCGAGCGATGTTTGCTCATCAAATCTCAACCGCTAGACTCCGCGCCCTCTTCAAGGTTCTTCAAGGACGATGTGTATGAGCAATGTCACGCCTCCCCCCGCGAGCACCACGATTCCGCACGACTTGCGATTGGTGCCGCACACGCCCGAATGGTTTGCCTCGTTGCGTGAAACGCTTGGTGATGCGGCCTGTCGGCAGTTAGGGTTCTACGTCATTCCGCCGGAATGGATGCTGTCCGTCGTGATCCCGGTCTACAACGAAAAGGATCATTGGAAAACGCTTGTCGAACACGTGAAAGCGGTCCCGATCCGCAAGGAAATTGTGCTGATCGACGATTGCAGCCGTGATGGAACTCGCGAACAGTTGCAGGACTTTCAAGCGGCCCTCGAAGCAATGCCGGCTGATCCGTGGAACCGGTTTCGCTTCGTCTATCACGAAATCAATCGAGGCAAAGGGGCCGCTGTTCGTAGCGGATTTCACGCAGCCACGGGAGACGTCGTCATCATTCAAGATGCCGATCTCGAATACGATCCGTCGGAATATCCGCGTCTGCTGGGTCCGATCGTCGCAGGCAAAGCGGACGTTGTCTTCGGCAGTCGCTTCTTGGGCGATCAACCGCATCGAGTCCTCTATTACTGGCACTTCCTCGGCAACAAATTTCTGACGACGCTCTCCAACTGCTTCACAAACCTGAACCTGACTGACATGGAGACCTGCTACAAGGTCTTCACGCGCGAAGTCATTCAGCAGATCGCTCCCGTCTTGAAGCAGGAGCGTTTCGGAATCGAACCGGAAATCACCGCCAAGGTCGCTCGCCGCCGCTTCCGCATTTTCGAGATGTCGATCAGCTACTCCGGTCGCACCTACGACCAAGGCAAAAAGATCGGCTGGCGCGACGGTTTCAAAGCCTTGTGGTGCATCGTGCGATACGGGATGGCCGATTGATCGCGCGAGTCATCTTGGTTGTTACCGATTTCGGTTCGGTCAACACCATTTGGCTCTGAAGCGGAGCCTCTCAGAAAATCCTGCGAACGACCAGTGGTCGCGCACGGCGACGGCGAAGCGGCGAGCCCCCGCAACTTCTGAGACACGGCTTCATCGTAGCCACAAGCTTCCAGCTTGTGAGCTTTCTCCGATGAGCTGACAAGCTAGAAGCTTGTCGCTACGTACTGCAACCTCTCACAAACTCAACGCCGTCATCAGCGTGCTCGACAGTGCGAACTGCTCGTCGATCACAGCCGTGGCGTCGTTGAAGACGTCGTTTCCTTCGTTGCCCGCCAACACGTCGGTTGACCCTTGGCCGTTGAGCGTGTCATCGCCGTCACCCGCCAGCAGCGTGTCGATGTCCGCTCCGCCCAGCAGCACGTCGTTGCCGTCACCGCCGACGAGAACGTCTCGACCTGCTCCGCCGTTGAGCGTGTCGTTGCCGTCACCGCCGTTGATGGCGTCGTCGCCGAGCCCTCCGGAGACGACATCGCCACCGTCACCTGCGATGACCGTGTCGTTGCCGTCTCCGGAGTCGATCGTGTCGTTGCCGTCGTTACCGGAGATCGAGTCGTTCCCCGCATCGCCGGTGATGGAATCTGCTTCGGAGCCACCGGTGATCGTGTCGAGTCCGTCACCCCCGCTGAGCGAG
>JANNDA010001355.1:0-7166 GCA_031387195.1 Planctomyces sp.
CTCGCTCACGCTTCGGGTTAGTGTGTCGAGACCGGACAAACCGGCCTGCGAAGCGGAAGTGCGGCCATGCTAACGGGCAACTGAGGTGAAAACTATAATCCTCCCGCCGCTCGCTTCAGTTGGTACAAGGCATCTCGCGACAAGTGGTTTGTTCGCACGATGTCACCGAAGTTTCCCAGCCGAGAAACTTTCCCGAACCAACCGGGTTGAATGGCCGTGAATGTCTCGTTCGCTGTGGAGACCAGTCCGGGTGGTGAATTCCGAGACCGACCTCAGTGCCTATCTGCACGATCCCGACGTGCAATTGATGCTGCGCGCCAAGCAAGGCGACGACGCGGCATTTTCGGCATTGGTCGAGAACTACCAGGACCGCTTGGTGGCCGTGCTGTATCACTTACTTGGCAAGCAAGAGGCGGCCGAAGATCTCGCACAGGAAGTCTTCCTCCGGATCTATCGCCACAAAAACAAGTACGAAGTCAAAGCCAAGTTCTCGACCTGGCTCTTTCGCATTGCAAACAACTTGGCCAGCAACTATCGGCGCGACGGCGCACGTCGCGGCGAGGCATCGTTGGCGACCAGCGACTCCGGACCTCGGCCGGAAGAAAACTTTCTCGCCGAAAAATCCGCGTTGATGCCAGCACGCATCCTCGATCGAACTGAGACTCAGGCGTTGGTCCGAGCGGCATTAGACTCGTTGAGTGATCGCCAGAAGATGGCGGTACTGCTCCACAAATTTGAACAAATGAGTTATTTCGATATCGCGACAGCAATGGATCTCTCGCCGCAAGCGGTGAAGTCATTGTTGTCCCGTGCCCGTGAAAATCTGCGGGTGTACTTGGAACCGTTTCTCTAACTCGAATTAATCACAGACGGAATGTAACCCGAAGCGTCAGCGAGGGCGTCGTCACGGTTCGCCCTCGCTGATGCTTCGGGTTACATCGCGGCACTTCACTCAAATTTCAAATCCCAGATCATCAACGACCCATGTCTGACGAACTCGAACCAACCACCGCCTTCACCGAAAAGCTCGTCGCGTACCTCGACGGCGAGCTTCCAGATGCGGCTGCGCGCGATGTCGAACAATCGTTGGCCAGTGATCCGAAAGTCCGTGCTGAGGTCGAGCAGCTCAACCGTGCGTGGGATTTGCTGGACTTGCTGCCGCGTCCGACAGCATCTGGTGAATTCAGCAGCCGCACGCTCGCAACGCTGAAATCGGCGCACGTTCCCACGGATCTCAAGACGGCCGAGGAATCCGCACCGACGGTTTTACTCAATAATCACAAGCCTTCCTCGTCGCCGACCAAGCGGCTGCTCGTTTGGGTGACTGGCTTGTTGGTCGTCGCTGTTTTGAGTTTTGTGCTGGGACGGCAAGCTCAACAAACCTCGTCAGATCCGCTGCTCGACGACTTGCCGTTGATGGAGAACCTCGATCTGTATCGCGAGGTCGGTGACGCCGAATTCCTTCGAGACTTCAAACGCAGAGGAAGATTCGATGATCGCCGACCGCCCGAACGACGCTGAAAGCAAGTTCGTAGGACGGGCACTCTTGCCCATCATCAGACATTCGACGGGCAAGAGTGCCCGTTCTACGAGCGTACGCTGTGGTTTACTGATGTGCCTCGCTCTGCTGCCGTTTTTGATGGCGGCTGACGACCGCTCGTCGACACGTCGCGCAGAGAATCTTCAGCGTGTCGGTGACATGACAGCGACGGAACGCCAACGTCTGGAAGAGAACTATCGCTCGTTTCAAAAACTGCCACCTGATGAGCAAGCTCGGCTGCGAAAACTGCAAGCAGACATTGAAAACGATCTCGAACTCAAAGCTGCGTTCAAAGAGTATGAGGCGTGGGCCAACACGCTGTCTCCCGGACAACGCCACGAACTGCGACGCACGACCGCCCCGCGCGAGCGAATGAACTTGATCGAGGACTTCCGACACGAGCCACCGCGCGGCCGACCTGATGAGCCGTCACCGGACCAACGTTCGTCGGAACCTCGTTTTCCGAATTCCGGACCTCCTCTTCCCGGACGTACCGACCGAGTGCGGTTGATCGAAAAACTACTCGGCCGCAATTTTCCGGCAGGCGATCGCATGGCCTCATCTGTTCCCGAAATGGCGGCCATCGTCCAAGTCCTCGAACAGCAGTTGCCGACAGAGAGTCGCACCGAATTGGATAAGCTCGATCCCTTCAGCCGAAAAGTGCGCGTCGTCCGGCTGACGATGGAGCGACACCCGCTCGGTCCTCCGCCCGTGAAAGTCTTCGGTGGTCCAGAGAGTCCCACGTTTGAAAAAGTGCTGTCGGCATTGCCGGATGACGGCCAAGTCAAACAGTTCGTGAAATCGAGGCCCAATCTCGAAGTCCAACAATCGGCATTGTTCATGGCCCTGATCCGCGGGCTCAGCAACGATCTGCTGCGCACGATCGAAGACCAACCTGCCAACAGCGAAACGCTCCGCCGCTATTCCGAGTCGTTGGCACCTCTGGATCGCCAACGTCTGGACAATCTCGGTCGCGACGAACGATTTTTGGAGTTGCAACTGCGTTACTTCAAAGAACAGATTCCCGGCATCCGCGAGTTCCAAGAGATCCTGACCGCACCGCTGATGGACAAGTTCTTTCGGGAATCGTTGCTGAAGATGCAAAACCTCGGCCCTCGTGGCCCGAAGGGACAGTTCGGCCCGCTTGATGGAGCCGACCGCCCGTTCAACAACCCGCGTCCCGAAAGGTGAGTTCCTGGGTTGTGGTTCGTGTCGTCTTTCGCTCCGCCAAAGAGGGCGCACGACGCACTTGGCGATTTTTCGGTGTGGCCGGGGATTGTAGGGTGGGACAAGGTCGCTTCGACCGCCGGCCCACCATCAATTGGACGAAAGATGCTCAACGCTTTGCGGGCGGGGACGTGGATCTCCTTGTGAATAAATCTGGTGGGCCGGTGCCGAAGCGGCTTGTCCCACCCTACCGAATCTTCGCCGGTGCCTTCTGGCCTTTCGGGATCAGCGACGTGTATTTGCGGGACTCCATGCGCTTTTGAAAGTCTTCGCGAGCGGCGGTCAGAACGTCGGGCTTCTCGAAGAGTTCGAGGGCCGATACCGCAAGAATCTTCGCGGCGGCGATGGTCCCTTTCTCGCCGATGGTCGAGCCGATGCAGGCAACGTTTTGCCAACTGTGGCCAGGGGTGTCGGCGGCGAAACAGGCGACTCGCAGGCCACATGTCGGGACGTGCCAACTGATGTCGCCGACGTCGGTCGAGCCCTTGTTCGGTTCGTCGGTGAAGGTCAGCGGCTGAATTGACTCGTCGATCGCCAGTGGGAATTTGGAATCGAACTCGTCGATCAACGATTGCTGCACTTTGCGAGCGAATGCCTTTTCGTCATCGGTGAATTTCGGCGCGCCGATCTGTTCGAGATTGCGTTGCAGCAACTCGGCAAGCGGGCGGTTGCCGATGATCTCATGGCAGTCGGTGTCGACGTGAAATTTGACCTTCGTGCGAGTCATCTTCGCGGCCCCTGCGGCGATGTCGCAAACCCACTCGAAATACTTTTCGACGTCACGGTGATCGTTGGCTCGGACGTAGTACCAACTCTCGGCTTTGGCCGGGACGACGTTCGGAGCACCGCCGCCATCCGTGATGACGTAATGAATGCGAGCGTCCTCTTTGATGTGCTCGCGCATGAAGTTCACGCCGACATTCATCAGTTCGACCGCGTCGAGCGCGCTGCGTCCGCTCGATGGACTGCCGGAAGCATGCGCCGTCGTGCCCGCGAAAGAAAACTTCACGCTGACGGCCGCTTTGGAACTCATCACCCAGACGTTGTTGACCGATGCCGGATGCCAGTGCAGGCAAGCGTCGAGGTCTTGGAACTGGCCATCAAGCTGCATGTAGACCTTGCCGATCAACGTCTCTTCGGCGGGCGTGCCGTAGAGGCGAACGGTTCCCGGCAGCTTGTGCTGTTCCATCGCTGACTTCACGGCAATGGCCGCACCGAGCGCGGCGGTTCCGAGGCCACTGTGCCCGCAACCGTGACCGGGGGCTCCGTCAGTGGCTGCGACTCGATCGGGAGCCACTTGCTGTGAGAGATTGGGGAGCGCGTCGTACTCGGCAAGGATGCCGATGATCGGCTTGCCGGAACCGTAACTGGCCACAAACGCCGTCGGCATGTTGGCGACGCCGGTCTGCACGTCGAAGCCTGCCGCTTTGAGTTGCTCGATCAGCAGCGCCGATGATCGCTTTTCTTCGAGACCGACTTCGGCGAACTCCCAGATCGCTTTGTTGATCGCTTTGAGCTGCGGCTCCATCTCACGAATCTTCTCCATCGCGTGGAGCTGCGCTGGCCGAAACTTCGAGGTGTCATCGGCCGGCGCTGGCTGACAAGATGCCTCGATGAAATTGATGATGCCACCGAGTACGGCAACGAACATGACGCGGCGAGTGACGACGAAGCTCATCGTGAATGTCTCCGAAGATGCGGAAGTAAGTCGCGAGCATTGGAGTCAGCGGGATGGAAGCAAACAAGCGAAGGCGAAAGAGGGAGATTGGTCATTGATCATTGATCGTTGGTCATTGGAATTGATCGTTGGTCATTGGAATTGATCGTTGGTCATTGGAATTGCCGACCGAAAACCAAATGATCAATGATCAATAACCAACGATCAATTGCCCTCCCCTTCTCGTCCCTCCCCCCTCGACCGAGATTCTCAGACGGCTATACTCCCTCCGCCCAAATGGGGTAGGAGTTTGGTTTCACTTGGCAAGGACGACGGACGTGTTGGAACAGAAGACATTGCATGAGCGGCTTACCGAACTCACCAGCAATTTGTGGTGGAGCTGGCAACCGGGGTTGAACGAGATTTTTCGAGCCATTGATCAGCCTTTGTGGTCCGGGAATGGCCACAATCCGGTGGTGATGCTGGAGGCGTATCCGCCCGAAAAACTGGAGATCCGGGCGAGAGATCTCGGTCTGCATTCACGAATCAACTATGCGTACCGCCGCTGGCAGGAGTACATGGCGACGCACGACACGTGGGGTGCGACGCGAGCCGGCATCCTAAATCATCGGCCCGTGGCCTATTTCTCGGCGGAGTTCGGCTTGCACGAATCGATGCCGATTTACTCCGGCGGTTTGGGAATTTTGTCAGGCGATCATCTGAAGAGCGCGTCCGATCTCGACGTTCCGCTGGTCGGCGTTGGCTTGTTGTATGGCGAGGGGTATTTCTCGCAGCACCTGGATGCAAACGGCTGGCAGCAGGAAAGCTACGCGATCATGCACCCAGACAAGCTGCCGTTGAAGCCAGCGCTCGGTAGCGATGGGAAACCAGTGGTGATCTCCGTCGAGACGCGGAGCGGGAAGATTTACGCTCGCGTGTGGCGTGCTGACGTCGGTCGCGTGAAGTTGTACCTCCTCGATACCAACATCCCGAATAACACGGATGAAGATCGCCGATTGACGGCGCGGTTGTACGGCGGTGATACGCGCATCCGCATTCGGCAAGAAGTCATGCTGGGGATCGGTGGCGCGCGGGCTCTTGCAGCACTGGGCATTCAACCGAGCGTGATTCACATGAACGAAGGGCACTCCGCGTTCGCTCCGCTGGAGATCATTCGCGAACGGATTCAAGACGATGGCCTGCCGTTCGACGCGGCCTTACGTGAAACTGCGGCGAGCTGTTGCTTCACGACACATACGCCGGTTGAGGCGGGGCATGACCGCTTCGACGCCGGCTTGATTGATGAGCACGTCGGCCCGTTGGGAGATCAACTGGGGCTTAGCCGCGACGCGCTGATGGGCTTGGGGCGAGTCAACCCGCAGAACCCCTCCGAGTCGTTCTGCATGACGGTCCTGGCATTCAAGCTCAGTCGCAAAGCGAACGCGGTCTCATCGCTGCATGGCGTTGTCAGCCGTCGCATGTGGGCCAGTTTGTGGCCTTGGCAGAGTGAAGAAGAAATTCCGATCGGCCACATTACCAACGGCGTGCATGTGCCGACGTGGCTCGCCACACAGATGCGCGTGTTGTATGACCGCGTGCTCCCCGTGAACTGGCACATTCACACGGGCGAACCGGGAGTCTGGGCTGGCTTCGAGCAAGCGACCGCTGGCGAGTTGTGGGAGACGCATCAGTCGCTGAAAAACCAGCTCATTGGTTTCACACGACGGCGGCTGGAAACTCAATCACGCCGCAACGGTGCGAGCGAAGAGCAGATTGCTGAGGTTTCCAACGTCCTCGACCCGCGCGCTTTGTTGATCGGCTTTGCGAGGCGATTTGCTCCGTACAAGCGGACGGATCTCATCATGCGCGAGTTTGAATTGTTGGCGAACCTGGTGAACGACGCTCAGCGTCCGGTGCAATTCATCTTCGCCGGGAAGTCACATCCACGCGACGACAACGGCAAGGCGATCCTGCAACGGGTCTGGCGAGCGACTCAAGAAGGCCCACTCAAAGGGAAGGTCATCTTCTTGGAGGACTACGACATCAACCTCGCTCGGCATTTGGTGCAAGGGGTCGATGTGTGGCTGAACAATCCGCGCCGGCCTCACGAAGCATCCGGCACGAGCGGACAGAAAGTGGTTCTCAACGGTGTGCTGAATCTGTCGATCCTCGACGGTTGGTGGGCGGAAGCCTACGACGGTCACAATGGCTTCGCGATCGGGACCGGTCGCTCGCACGTGAATGACGATATTCAGGATGAACGGGACTGGCGCAGCTTGGTCGATGTGCTGCGCAACGAAGTCATCCCGATGTATTACGAGCGCGATGCCGACGATCTGCCTCAGCAATGGATCAGGCGCATCAAGCGATCCGTCCGCACGCTGGGCTGGCGGTTTAACTCGGATCGCATGGTGATGGACTACGTCAACCAGTGCTACGTCCCCGCCGCCGGTGGCCTCTCCAGCCAAATCCCGGTCCTCTGATATCACCCGAAGTGTTGGCGATTCGGATCGGTTAGTCATTGGTTTTCATCCCGAATGGCTGCGTCTAAACTCACTCGCGATATTTTCCCGGTGTGGTTGGTCAATGTTTGATCGACCAGATTCGCTTGGCTGACCATATTCCCCATCCCAGACTTTGAGGAGCACTCGACGATGAGCCGCCGTCAGAAAAAACAACAGACACAACAAACTCGCCGCGATTTCATGCAAACCACACTCGCTGCGGCAGCGGCGAGCAGTA
>JANNDA010001269.1:0-12398 GCA_031387195.1 Planctomyces sp.
TTACATCGCGGCACGCCGCGACAGCAATCGCAGCGGCCATTCGACGGGAAGATCCGGTTGCAACCAACGCCCGACTCGCCCGGTGTGGGCCAACACATTTTCCGCCGCCATGAAACCACTGCGCACGGCTCCTTCCATCGTGGCTGGCCAACCGGTGCGAGTCCAATCGCCTGCGAACTGCAAATTGGTAATCGGCGACTGCTGCTGCGGACGGAGATCATCAGATCCAGGCAGCGGCGAGAAGACAGCGTGATGCTCAATCACCACTCGCGAGTGACGTAACTGAGCGTTGGAAGCCCACGGCCAGATGGCTTTCAGCTCGGCAACGATCTGCGTCACCACTTCCGAATGCGACTGCACCGCGACATCCCGCGCGTTGCTAATCACGACTTGGTAGTAATAACCCGCCGTCAGTTGAGTAGCGTTTGCGTCTTCGGAGATTGAAGTTGTCCGACTGGCCGCCGCATCGCTGCGATTGAACAGCCACTGACTCAGCCGTCCCACCAAAACGGCGTGTGGCAACAGCGTGATCGGCCGGTCAAACCACAGATGCACGCTTGCGATCGGAGCCGATTCGAGTCGCGTGAGGTCAGCGAATTGCGGCTGATTACGTAATGACTCAGGTAACAGCGAGTGGACTCGGTGATGCGGTACGGCCAAAACAAATTGCCGTGCAGTGAGCAGTTCGCCGGAGCGAAGCTCAACGGCTGAGATCCGATTGTTGTCTTCAACAACCCGCTCAACGCCCGTCTTCAGCCGCACATCCACTCCACGAGCGGTCAACCAGGGATGCAGACGCTCCGAGTACAAGCAGTCAAGCGGAACCGTCGGCAACCAAACTTCCCAGCCTGCACGATTCGCGAGAAAGCCATCTACAAAAACCTTGCGAGCCGACGCGAATGAGATGCGATCGAGCGACTCGCTCAACGCGCTGACCAGCACGATATTCCAAAACCGCTCGACGGCGTTTTCCGGCTGTCGGTTGCAGCGTAACCAGTCAGCGAATGAGCGTTGGTCATTCGCTGGTGGTCGATCAACGGTGAGTGCTAACAGGCCGCGACCGATCGCAAACTTGTCTCGAAGTGACAGGTAGCTCAGGCCAGCAAACGTGCTCGAAAGATGGAACGGTGCTGAGGCGATTGGAAACGACGACGCCTCAAAGCGGCAAAATTGCGGTGCGCGTTTGCCCGCTGGATCTGGAGGTCCGACAAACGTGAGATGCGGCTCTCGTCGAAACGAACCGTCCAAACCGGTGACACAGCAGAAGTGTCGAAAGTTCGTGCAACATCCCATCGCGACATGCTGGCAGTTGTCAATCACTTCGCCGGTCGTTGAGTCCTCGAAAGAACTGGCTCGCCCGCCGAGTCTCGGTCGCGACTCCAGTAACTGGACCTTCAATCCAGTTTCCGCCAGAGCGACTGCTGCCGCGAGGCCCGCTAATCCACCGCCAACAATCAGGACATCGTTCATGCGGAAAATGTAGTGGGAATCACCCAGCAAAAGTCAGGGTTCGGATCGCCTGATTTGACGTGACCACAAGGAGAGCAGGGCTACCAAAACACGATGAGCCGCGACCTCTCCAGAAGTCGCGGCTCATTTGTGTTCAGTCGCACGTCGCTGCCGCATTGATTTACGGGGTAGTCTCACTCGTACAACGAATCAGGTGGTCGTGATCAATGTAGACCACTTCTTCGGTGGGGTCGGTGTGAGTGAACGGAACTGGCCAGTTCGAGCGTAGCGTCTTGTCGTAGTAAATCGTGCATTTGTAGTGGCAGTGGTGCAGTCGAGCGGGACCGGCCAACGGATAGAAACGGCATTCGTCAACACGGTCCACAATCGGCTCCACGACGATGCGGACATTGTTCCGAGCCGTCTCCGCCAGGAACGCGAAACCGCCCGCCGATTTGTCAGGCAGAGCACGGATGACTTCGTCATGCGACGGATTGTCCAAACAGAACAACGGGGCGTTTTCCCCCTCGATTTGATCGAGGATGGGCACCTTGCTGTACCGCTCTTCCTCGTGGTACGTGTCTTCGATCATTTGGCTGTAATACGGGCTCACAGGAATCGGAATCGTCGTGCCCCAGAACCGAGCGGTGTGGAACGCGGTGACCACGAAGCCGGAAAACAACGTGCAGCCACTGGCTGAGCTCATCAGCAGGCCGAGCAACGCCAACATCGAAAATCGTCGAATACTTTTCATGAGATTCACACCTCTCCCGAAGGGAATGCAGAGGGACTTGCCTAGTTCATCGGCAGTCAAACCCTGCGGACTTGGGGGTTTCTTTGGAATTTAACGGTCGTGAGGGATGCCGTAGCGATTGGACGGATCGAATCTCACCCAAGAAGCCAGCGCAACAAAAAATCTCCGAGCATTTGCACGCTCGGAGATTCAAGGAGAGTCAGACTGCGATGAGTTTTCGACTACCAGTTCTTGGGAGACATGAACCACCACCACTTGTCGGTTCGTGAGCGGAAGTTGAGGTTCCAATTTCCGTCATCCCATTCCAACTGAGCCGATCGCCATCCGAGCGGCACTTGCGGATAAGGATAGAACGGGCCGATGTAAGGCCAAGCACTCGCGCTGTATTCCTTCGGATAAGACACAGCAGCGGAGTTTGGATACTGAGCGTAGCTCGGCCAGGCGTAGTTCGGCAGATTCGGCGAGTCGTAGACCTGTTGTTGTCCACCGCGAGCCATCGGCATCGGTGGCATCGGCATTCCAGGGCCGCCTGGCATTGGTCCGCCCGGCATCGGCCCACCTTCTTGGTTGTAGGCGACTTGCTGAATTGGAGCTCGCATCGGACCTGGACCATACTGCCCCGGAGCACCCGGACGACGAGCGGCAACGTTCTTGGAGACGGTCACTATATTGTCCACAGTTTCAACGCCATCGACGTTGGAAACTACTTGCGTGATCCTGGCTCGCTGCTCTGGATTTGCGACGGCACCACCAATTGTGGCTCGTCCGTCCTGGAAGCGAACTTCCAAGTCGAAGCCGTTCATTCCCGCTTTGCCAAGCGAGTTTGCAATCCGTTCCGCAACGGCCTGATTGCTTTGCGGAGCGTCATCCGCAGAGGTCTGCTGGATGGATTCCGCCGCCGGCTTTTTGGCAGCGACAGCCTTCGGTGGCGAGACAATCAGTCGATTATCGACCGATTTGACACCCCGAATTTTGGACGCGACCTTCGTCGCTTTCTCCTTTTGGGCAGCATCGGTCACTTCACCGGTTAATTTTGCCGCCCCTTCTTTGACTTCGATGCCGATGTCATAGCCTTGCAGCTTGGCATCGCGCAGCGCGCCGGCGACGTCATTCGCCACCTTTTGGTTTTTTTGTTTGATTTCCTGGGGTGAACTGCCCCACAACCCCGCGTTTGTGACGGTAGGGGCGGCGGCTAGCAGGCCCAGGGCCATGAGCCATTTGCCGAGATGTCGCATGAACTACTCTCCTTCGAGTTCGACTTGGCACCCGCTTCTGCGGGGCTGAATCCGGTCGAGCCAATCCTTGAATTTGGCTCGCGCAGTCTGATTGCTTTTCCATCAATCGGCTCAAAGAGTCCGGTTGCACAAGCTTTTCTGATTGTTTGGGGAAAAATGGCAGATCATCGAGCCTCGTCCGAGTTGGCCTCGTGAGGGTGATATTGCTATGCTGCCGCCCTTTCGTCAGCCGCCGAACGCCGGAAACGGTTCTGGCATTGAGGCATCTGAAAACTGACGTATCGAGATGGGAAGACGGGGAATATGACAAGCCGTTTGGAAATGCGAAAAATGGCAGAAGCGGCAGAAGCACGAGCTTCTGACGTCGATTCATCCGACGACGACGGCGAAGGTGCCGCTCCAAAGAAACGTAAGCGAGCTGTTGCTGGTGCCGCGAAGAAGAAGGTCGTCAAGAAAAAGCCACGAACGAAGGCCGCTGCACGACGCCGGATCGTTTGGGTGATCTACAACAGCACCCAAAAAGAAGAGAATCGTTTCACCTACGACCAACGAAAAGAAGCCGAGGAGCGACTGGAAGTCCTGCGTTCCAAGAGCAAGCGACTGTATTGGCTGCAAGCCGTCAAGGAAGACCTCGGTGCGGCTCCGGTCGCCGTTGCGACGCCTGATGTTTACGAAGAAGTTTCTGTGCCTGAGGTAGCCGCCGAAGAGGAAGAAGGCGTCGATCTCGAAGAAGACGACGACGAGGAAGAAGAAGAGGAAGAAGAGGAAGAAGACGAAGAGTAAATCGTGTCGTCGAATGCTCTGGTTTCTGCTTCGTCGGCTTTCCTCAGAATCAATTCAAAAAGAAAAGCACCCGCCAAATGGTGGGTGCTTTTCTTTTTTGGATCACTCGATTTTTGAGACCGTTGAATTGCCTGATGCTGAGAACGACTAGTAGCTCGGTCCACTGCCGCCGCCACCGCCACTACTGCCGCCGCCGCTGCTGGTACCGCCACCGTTGGGGTTCAAACGAGACAGACGGGCACGGCGTTCTGCACGACGTCGATTGCGGCGAGAAATCTCGCTGGGCTTTTCGTAGTACTCGCGCCGCCGCATTTCCTTCTTGATTCCGGCATGTTCTACCAGTTTCCGGAATCTCTTGACCGCATCTTGGATTTTCTCGTTGTCCCGCAAACGCAACTTAACCACGAACGACCTCCTTCATGGCAACCTCGACTCATTGGAGTTTGAAAATGGTCGCAGCCCACTGCTGCGAAACTTCCGACAAAATGCCTGCTCGAAGAGCGAGCGGGTAGGATAACGATCCAACGCTTCGACGCAACGGCAGACGAGCATTAGAACTTATGCCCCTCTTTAGGGCCTTCGTGGGTCAGAGTCATGATTTCCGGCCCTTTTTCTGTCATCAAAATCGTGTGCTCAAACTGCGCCGAGAGCCGTCGATCCTGAGTTCTGACCGTCCAGCCATCACCAGTATCGACTTCGGTCTTCCATGTTCCCTCATTCAACATTGGTTCGATCGTGAAGCAGGTTCCGGGACGGATAACGGCTTTGCCCGTTTGTTGATCGGGGAAATGGGGGATTCCTGGTTCTTGGTGAAATGCGCGGCCAACCCCGTGTCCCTGAAATTCGCGGACGATTTCATAACCCTGGTCTTTGGAGAATCGGTAAATGGCCCGACCAATGTCGATCACCCTGCCAAAAGGCTTAATCGCTCGGATGCCGATCCACATGGCGTCAAAAGCCGCTTGGACCAACCGCCGAACCTCCGGAGAAACGTTTCCGACTAAAAATGTTTCCGACTGATCGCCGTGCCAACCTCGAACGATGGTTGTGAGGTCGATGTTGACGATGTCACCGTCCTTCAACAGATACCCGCCAGGAACTCCGTGACAGACCACCTCGTTAACACTGGTGCAAACGGTGTTGGGATAGCCGTTGTACCCCAAGCAAGCGGGGGTGTGCCCGTGTTCGATCGTGTAATCGTAAACCCGTTGGTCGATTTCAGCGGTTGTGATCCCGGCCTTAATAAACGGGCGGATGAAATCCATCACCTGAGCATTAAACCGACAAGCGGCTCTGAGCGATTCCCGATCAACAAGATTGGCATAGATCGGAATTTTTGAGTGCGGCGCGACAGCGGGCGGCCGAAACATGGTGCCTCGAAAGGATGTCACACCAACTCCTCGAATGACTGAAGATGCGGGGTTTCCGCCCGCAAACGACGAAAAATCGCGTGAGCGACGCTTAAATGCGGCGGGCATTGTGGTCACGTCGCAGTGGCGACGCAACCTTGTCGTCACCAACCGACAGGGCTGGCTCACGCGTTCGGCAGATCGAACTCAACACCCTGAGCCAGCGGCAGCGCGCCACCCCAGTTGACGGTGCAGGTTTGCCGACGCATGTAGGCTTTCCAGGCATCCGAGCCAGCTTCACGGCCTCCGCCAGTTTCCTTCTCGCCACCGAAGGCTCCGCCGATTTCGGCACCAGACGTCCCGATGTTGACGTTCGCGATGCCGCAGTCACTGCCGCACGGGGAAAGGAAGCGTTCGGACTCGGTCAGGCGATCGGTGAAAATTGACGAAGACAATCCCTGGGAGACGGCGTTGTGTTGCTCGATCGCTTCGTCCAGCGAGCGGTACGTCATCACGTAAAGGATCGGCGCGAACGTCTCCTCGCGGACGATCGGCATGTCGGCGCGAGCCCGAATGATCGTTGGTTCGACGAAGTGTCCGGGACGCTCGATGCGGCGTCCTCCGCACAGGACTTCGCCGCCGGAGTTTGTTGCTGTTTGAACGGCGGCGAGCATCCGATCGACAGCAGCCGAGTTGATCAGCGGGCCGAGTAACACACCCGGCTCCCACGGATTGCCAACCTTCACGCTGCGGTAGGCTCGAACCAGACGTTCGAGAAAACGATCTGCGATCGACTCGTGCAAGAATAAACGTCGCAGCGTCGTACAGCGCTGACCGGCAGTGCCGACGGCGGCAAAACAGACCGCTCGCAACGCGAGATCGAGGTCCGCTGTTTCGGTCAGGATGATGCCGTTGTTGCCGCCGAGTTCGAGCAAGCTGCGACCGAGTCGTCGCGCGACCGTCTCGCCAACGGATCGGCCCATCACGCAACTACCGGTCGCAGAGATCAGCGGCAAACGGGGATCGGCGGCCATCCACTCACCGCCGCTCGATCCGCCGCTCAAACACAAATGACAGATGTCGGGGAAGCCGTTCCGTGCGAAGACCTCGTTGACGATGTGCTGCACCGCGATGGCTGTCAGCGGCGTGACGGGCGAGGGTTTCCAAATCATGGTGTCGCCACAGACCGCCGCGAGCGCTGCGTTCCACGCCCACACCGCCACCGGAAAGTTGAACGCCGTGATAATCCCAACTGCACCCAGCGGGTGCCATTGTTCAAACATCCGATGCTGCGGCCGCTCAGTCGCGATCGTCAGCCCGTGTAACTGCCGCGACAAGCCGACTGCGAAATCGCACATGTCGATCATCTCTTGGACTTCACCGCGCCCTTCGGACAAGACCTTGCCCGCTTCGAGCGTGACCAGCAGTCCGAGATCATCTTTCTTCTCACGCAATGCGACGCCGAGCTGCCGAATGACTTCGCCACGCGCAGGAGCCGGCACGTTACGCCACGATTGAAACGCGGCTGTCGCTCGTTCAATGACGTGGTCGTAGTCTGCTCGCGACGCGGTCAGGACTCGCGCCAGCGGCTCACCCGTCGCCGGGTTGTACGACAGGATCTCTCCTCCGGAGGGACGCGGCAACCAGTCGCCGGAACAAACGCCGCTGTTGACTGCTTGCAGGCCGAGCCGATTGAGTACGTCGTGCATGATGTAGGCACCGTTATTCCAATTGATGGGAGGGCTGCGTCGAGCCGCAGCACTCCAGGTTACGCGGCTGGTCGCACGCCGTGATTGCCAGCTTGGGCTTCGAGTTCTGTCAGTGACTCGTCGAAAATCCGGATCGCCGTACCGACTTCGGCCTCGTTGATGATCAGCGGCGGGCAGAGTCGAATGCAGTTTTCACCGCAGCCGAGAATCAGTAAGCCACGTTCAAAGCAGAGTCGCACGATTTCTTCACGTTCCTTCGAGGCCGGTGATTTCGACAATCGATCTTGGACCAATTCGACACCGATCATCAGCCCCTTGCCGCGCACGTCACCAATCAGCGGATGTCGCTCGGCCAGCTCGCGGAGTTGTTCTTGCAACAGTTCGCCCATGCGAGCCGCGTTGGCGATTAGGCCGTTTTCGAGCAATTCAATCGTCGCGAGCGCTGCCGCACATGACACCGGGTTCCCCCCGAACGTGCTGGCGTGAGAACCGGGTACCCAGCTCATGAGTTCGGTGCGAGCAATCATGGCCGACAACGGCATCCCCGACGCGATCCCTTTCGCCGAGCAGAGAATATCCGGCACGAACCCCCAGTGTTCGCAGGCAAACATCTTGCCGGTGCGGCCCATGCCCGACTGCACTTCGTCGGCGATCAACAGAATGCCGAACCGCTCAGCCAGTTCTTTCAATCGCGTTAAAAACCCATCGGGCGGGACCAGATAGCCCCCTTCACCTTGAATCGGTTCGACGACGATCGCGGCGACTTCTTCGGGCGGAACAGTCTTCTTGAACAGAGTTTGCTCCAGGAATTTTAAGGCGTCATCAACGACCTCTTCGTCCGTCCAATCTTCTGGAGCGCGATATCGATTTGGATAAATCGTATGCGTCACTCCCGGCACGAGCGGCTCAAAGAAGCGGCGTTGCACTGCTTTGCTGCCGGTCAACGACATCGCGCCGAATGTCCGTCCGTGAAACCCGCCGAAGAACGAAATCATCCTCGGCCGCCGCGTGTGATATCGAGCCAGCTTGAACGCCGCCTCGATCGCTTCCGCTCCTGAGTTTCCGAAGAACACTTTCTTCGCGGCCGGACCCGGAGCAATTTCTGCGAGCTTTCTTGCGAGCTGACATTGCGGCCCGTTGTAGAAGTCGGTTCCCGACATGTGTAGCAACAGGCCAGCTTGCTCGCGAATCGCCTCGACCACTTTCGGGTGACAGTGCCCTGTCGCACAGACGGCGATGCCCGCATTGAAGTCGAGGAATTTATTGCCATCCACATCTTCCAGCATTGCCCCTGCGCCGCGTCGCACGGCGAGCGGATACACGCGCGTGTACGACGGCGATGTGAAAAGCTCGTCGGTTTCGATCAGCTCTTGAGCACGTGGGCCGGGCAGCGGCATGAGCAGATTGGGAACTGGCGAATCAAAGTCACTCAATGGCCGACGAGAAGTGAGCATCGGAACCTCCGCATTCAGCGTTTCGGCACGAGCTCGCAAAGCTGCGACGAAACCGCTGATAAAAAGAAATGACGGGCATCGCTGACGTGATAATTCGGAATGTACTCCGCGCGGCAAAATGCGCGAATCGGAGTTTTGAGATCATTGCACAAATGAAATACAGGACGTGTTGACCGACTCAATCGGAGTTAGCCATCATCCGCGAACAAACAGTTGGTCGCCCCCCCACCGAGCTTGCCTCGGTGGTTGCGGGCTTTTGCACTACGAAGCGTTTCACTCGAAATTTCAATCTGCGTAGTGCAAAAGCCCGAATACCACCGAGACAAGCTCGGTGGGGTTTGTGCGATCCGCACTCGTGCCCAGTAATACCGTGTCTTTGAAAGGAGACTTTTCATGACGACTTCCCTTGCGGCTGGTCCTCACATGCGGATTCCTGCGGCCAATGAGCAGGAGCGTTTTGTTGGCGAACTGTTCGACACGTTGTGGGATCGCTACCGGCAACGCGTCGTGCATGTGCGGAGCTACGAACAAGTCATCGCCGCTGCCGGAGCGACCTTCGTCAACGATCATGTCGCCTTTCGCACCATTGCCAGCCAAAGCCCAATCACCGGGATTTCGCTGTTGTCACGACTGTTCGAGGCACTCGGCTATCGAGCGGCCAATTGCTACCAGTTTGAAGACAAGCATCTCAGCGCGATTCACTTCCAGCATCCCAACGGGCAGTTCCCCAAGCTGTTCATTTCGGAATTGAAGTCGTGGGAACTGAGTCCATCCGCACGAGACATTCTGCATCGCTCGGCGTCGCAGCATCGCTCGCCCATTTCCGAAGAAGTCTTGGTCGGACTGCATCAGCTCAAGACCGGATCAACCGCCAATCGGGCTCAACTGCTGCAAGCGGTTGTCGCGTGCATCCAAGACTTGCCTTGGCCGGTTCCCGAAAAGGGCGATGTCGTCGCACTCAACAAAGAAAGCCAATACGGCGCATGGGTGCTCGTGCATGGCAACAACGTGAACCACTTCACGTCACTGATTAACTCGCACGGAGTGGACTCACTCAGCGACATCGAAAAGACCATCGCCGCTCTGCAACAGGCGGGCGTCCCCGTCAAATCAGAAATCGAAGGCGAGCGTGGAACCAAACTCCGCCAGTCCGCCACTGAAGCAGCGGTCATTGATGTTCCGGTGGTCGATCAAGGCCGCGAAACCACGATGAGTTGGACCTACGCTTATTTTGAACTCGCCGAACGAGGTTTCATCACCGACCCAGAAACTAACACGCGCGGCCGCTTTGAAGGTTTCCTCGGCCCACAAGCCACACAATTGTTCGAGATGACTCGGACGAAGTGACCGCGACCATCGCGACAATCAAGCGTGGGGCTTGTTCGTGGAACTCTACGGGCCGCTGATTGAACGCTTCATGCACTCGAAGGGATTGCAGGAAGCGGACGCGCTGGATGTGGCTCAGGAAGTATTGCAGTCAGTGGCACGGGCGATTCAACAGCTGGATTACAACCCGCAATTGGGACGGTTTCGCAGTTGGTTACTGACAGTCGCTTACAACAAGCTGAAGACGCATGTGTCACAACGTCAACGGCGACCGATCGCGACTGGTGATTCGGAGATCGCCTTCACGTTGGAAAACCAACCCGACGAGACACCGCAATCTACTGAGTGGGATATCGCCTATGAACGGCGGTTATACGAATGGGCTGTCGAGCAAGTTCGCCCGCAGTTCCAAAGTTCGACCTGGCAGGCGTTCTGGCTGACCGCCGTTGATGGGAAGTCCAACGGTGAAGCGGCGGCCATTCTGCAAATCACGGCAGGAGCGGTTGCCATTGCCAAGAGCCGTGTCACCGCACGGCTCAGGGAGTTCATTCAGCGAATTGACGAAGTATGACCGACACTGGCCGTTGTCCCGATGCCCAGCGCTTGCAGGCGCTGATGAATGCCGAGGTCTCCGCAGCGGAGGAACGTCGGCTGTCTCTGCATTTGGATGGCTGCGCCGCGTGCCAGCGAACGTTGGAAAGGTTCGCTGGCGCGACGGGTTGGTTAGATCCGTCGCTGGCAAGTTGCCACACACGCTGATCGAACACAGTCCGCAACTGCGGGAATTGCTGGACAACGCGAAGGACATTCCGGAGGTCACTGAAACTCGGCCGGGGGATTCCCGCTGGCAACGTTCCCTATTTTGCCGGTGCCCATAAAGTTAGAACCGTCGAAGAGGGCTGAGCCTGCGAAGCCACGAGCACCGGCAAAAAGGCGTGCATCGGCGAAGCGTGCTCCGGCGAAAATCTTTGCCACGAAGCGCCGCGCTGCTCAATGGATTGTTCCCGTCGCCACCAGCCTCTTGGTTTTACTGGTTGCGATCGGCTTGAGCTGGACGTGGCTCGCCTCGAACAACGGTCAGCCGTTCTCATCCGACTCGTCTTCGTCACCGACGGCGGCGCAATCGGTCGTCAACAAACCTCCGGTGTTTGCTGTTCTGGACGCTCAGGGACTTCCCGTATCGAGACACACCGACTGGGCCGCTGCCTGTGCCACTGTGCCTGAGAATGGGATCATCGAGATTGAAGCGACTCAGCCGTGGCGCCAAACGTCATTGTCGTTGCCCAACATCGCCCTCACGATCCGCGCGGCACCGGGAACTCGCCCACTGATCGAACAGACTTCCGCCAAGCAACCGTTGTTTGACGCGACGGCGGCGCTCACGCTGGTCGGTTTGGATCTACATCGCGACTGTTCCGAAAGCGGTTCGCCGTTGATTCGTGTGCTCGGCAATTCGGCGCGATTGACCAACTGCCAGCTCTCGCTCACCCCAACCGAGACCGACTCACTGCTCGAAGTTGACTCGCTTGAGTTCGACATGAGCGATTGCCTGTGTGATGCTCGACTCGGCTCGGCGATCCGTTTTAGTCGCCAAAACATCCGGCGCATGGAGGTCAATCGTTGTCTCATCGCCGCTCGCTTCGGATTGTTGATCAATCTCTTCAAAGTTGGAACACGTTCGCCGGAGATCTCGTTGTCTCGAACGGTCTGGGCTGGCGAACAGACCATTCGTCTGGAAGAACTCCCCCCGTTTCCGTCCATTCCTCGGTCGTTGCTAATCCGTGCATCGAAGAACCTGTTCCGGCCCACCGGCAGCGTCGTCTCAATTCTCAGCAGACGAAAACTGCCCGCTGAAAAGCTCGACTCGATTGCCAAGAACCATGTGATTTGGAGCGACGATGACTGCAACATTTATCCTGTCGCACCGCAGCCGCTTCTGAGCTACGCAGATGGCCCGCCGCTCCCCGCGCAGATTGCACGGCTTCCCTTTCGGCTCGCGCTTTGGACTGCATTTTGGAAACTCCCTTCCACGACGTCCGTGGAACTCAAGACTCGCTTCATCAGCGGCGAACTTGATTCGTCGGCCCCTCATCGGCAACCGCTGCGACCCTCAGATTTTTCGGCTCGATTCACCGGCTCGGTTCCTGAATTTGCACGAGAGTTTTGACACTTCTCGCTGAAGCCGACTGATTGTCAGCACCAAAGGTGTGCAACTCGATAGCTCAGGCCAACGGCCTGGGTTTGCGGCTCAGGACGATTCTCAGCCCCAATGGGCAACGCCGTTAAGGATTTGATCTCGACTCAAATTGACCAATACAAGCCCGACGCGCCAGCGAGTG
>JANNDA010001403.1:0-2625 GCA_031387195.1 Planctomyces sp.
CGCAGATCCTGAGCCATGAAGTAGAGGATCATGTTGACCGCCAGCTTCGTGGCATCGGCGGAAACATATCCTTCACAGGCGATGGCGGTCTGTCGTTCGAGCGCGCAACTGATGTCGTACTTGCTGTAGATCACCGCGAAGCGACCGTCGATGTCGATCCCTTCCAGCAACGGTTCCCCGGTGGTGACGGAGTTGGCGAGGACTCCTTTGCCGCCAGCGATGTCGTTGCCTCGGCGGCGGACTTGTTTGAGGTCGTGACCGCCGTTCCGCTCTTTGAACATTTCGTGATCGACCGGAATGCGAGCGAGCTTCTTGTCGGGATACATCTGCGTCATCAACTCGCGGAAGCTCTTGTCGAACTGTGGCGAGCTGCAACAGGCATCGGCGAACAGGACGCCGCCGTTGTCGAGATACGTCTTCAATTGGTCACGCTCCGCCTGATTGAATGAGAACTTGAAGCGACCGTGCATGTAGGCGATCGGGTAGTTGTAGAGGTTCATGTCACTGGCACTCAGCGAGCGTGGCTTCGTCCCCGCAGCGAGTCCGGCGGTGTCGTTCATCGCGAACAACATGTTCCGCAGAGCGTGCGGCGCGGTGTCCCAGCCGCCGGTGTGTTTCAATTGCACGACTTGCAGCAAGCCTGCTTCGATGCGGTCTTGTTTCGCCGCTTGAGCCGCGAGTTTGGCTTGTTCGAGCTTGTCGGGCGGCTCACGTCCGGTGGCATACGCGATGACGTTGACGCCAATTCTCGTGGACTTGGAAACCATCGCCTTCAGCGCGGGCGACCGACCCGGCGGCTCGGAAACACACCACTTGCTCCACAGACACGAGATGTCGTCGGGCGAGTACACGATCGCCGTGCGGCAGCCGAAATCGACGCCCCACAAATTCACGTCGGCGTCGTCCAGCAAGTACTCGCTACGGAAGATGGGATGGTCCTTCGCCAACTGTTTGAGTTCCGCTTCGCCGTCCGGATACATGCGTTTGATGAGATCGCGGAAGCCGGTGTCAAAGCCCGCTCCATTGCAGTTACAGACTGCGAAGATGAAGCCGCCGGAGTTGACGTACTCACGCAGCAAGCCGATTTCTTTCTCACCAAATTCCGGTGCATCGCGTCCAGACAGGAACAGCACAGGTGCTTGCAAGAGATCGGCAACGCCGGCCCCTTTGACCGCTTTGTCCATTTCGACGACTTGCCAGGTCACGAGCTTGGGCCACTTGGGCATTCCACTGATGAGGTCCGTCAGGTTGTGGACGTCTCGACGATGTCGGTTCCAGTCTTCCGTCGCCAAACCATTCGGACCCACCGCACCGGGCGGACCGAACTTCAGCTTGTTGATCATGACGGGTGCCATTCCTTTCGAGAGGAACAACAGTCCGAAACTGGTCCCCACCACCACATCGCCGTCGCCATGACCTTGTGCGGAAAACTGTCCGTCGCCGCCTTGTCCGTTAACCAGGAATTGAGCTCCTTCGCGGAACCAGTCGTGATTGCCAATGAACCGCTGACCGCTGAGTCGCCCGGCACGTTCCAAGCCGTAGAGGTAATACAACGTGCCGCCGATCCCTCCGGCTCCAACGTTGTGTCCGACGGCAAAATGGTTTTGGAGCCACTTCAGTCCACGATCGAGCGCGACGTTTTTTTGTTCGTCTCGACAACAGTCAGGAATACCATCACGGCCAACGTCGGAATCATCAGGCAACATCGTGTCGGCAATCACCAACGTCGCAATCCCCGCCACACTCATGCTGCCGGATGAACCGCCGTCTGCGGAGGTATATCCCCAGCCGCCATCTGCTTGTTGCGCGACCGTCCAATGTCGCTTCGTCGCCTCCCAGCCTGTGCGGCTGGTGGGGATCCCGGCGAAGGCCGCCTCACGTAAACCGAGTACCGCATACTGCGTGTTGCTGTGATCCGAGCCCGCTGCACCGGGAGTTAAACCATAGCTCCACCACCCCGGAGCGCCCCCGTTTGTGTCTTGAGCGTCCTCCAACTTCTTGACGATCGTCGCCATCCGCGCACGATCGCGAGTCCCATCTTTCGCGGCGGCATACACCATCAATTGCAAACCAGCTTCGTAGGTTTTCTCTGGCGGACGCTGCGATCGGAGATATTCCAACGTCTTTTTGATCGCCGGGTCTTGCGGCGTCATGCCGATGTTGAGCAACGCCAGCGCGGCCAAACTGGTCGCCCCCGTGGGATACATGGCGTTGAAACTACAGTCCCACGTTCCATCTGGACGTTGCGAGTTGAGCAAGTACCGCTTTCCCTTCTCGATCGCCTTGAGCACCGCTTCGGGCTTGAGATCATCCGCGGTGACAGTCTGTTGTGGCATCAAGCCCGCCCACAGGGTGGCGAAGACGACGATCAGGCTGGTGAGTCTGCGGTTGGGATTCATGGCGATCTCTGCTACTCAAGTGACTGTCGAGTCGAAAAATGACTGACTCTCATGGATTCCAGATGTGTGTAGTTCGCCCCCACTGACCCTGCGTCAGTGGAGCGCTGATTGGCCGCTAAACCGTGGACAAATTCTCTCGACCGCCCCCGCCGACCCTGGTCGGTGGAGCGATGACTGAATGCTGTGCTGTGACCCGTTTCGACACCCACACCTACTGCACACGTCC
>JANNDA010000015.1:0-3084 GCA_031387195.1 Planctomyces sp.
GAACTACCGACACCTGCCGAAACCCTGCTTCGCTTGCTCCCGCGACCGCCAGACTGACGCCGAACAACTTGCCGACGACGCCCGATCGCTTGAAGCGTAGGATGGGGTGCGGAAAATGGGGTTAAACAATCGTCCGAAACAACTCATTCAGGGCCGCTCGGAGCATCGATACACCCGGCCCGGCAAGAATTCACAACTTGGTCTCACGCATGAGCCATGCGATGAGTCGGTTGCGGTCGGCCGGGACGGAAGCTTTGAGTCTGTCGAAATTCGACATTCGCCTCGCGTACCGAACAGACTTCGAGCAACACTGCGGTGACGAGCGCTTTGAGTTCAAGTGGATCGCAAGCGACTCGCGCGTTGACGATGACATCCGCTTCTTTGACATCGCAGTTGGAAGACAATGAAAGCTCCGGCTGACTGTCGCTGCTGATCAAATTGGCGACGCCGAAAAATCCTTCCCAAAGTCCAATCGTTTTGAGATGTGCCGCCTCAAAGCCAGCGACCTTCAGGCCATCGCTGAGCCGACCAACGATTTCCAACAACAACGCATCGAGCGAGAAAGATTGTTCGGCCACGATCCGCACGCTGCTGTTGAGCCAACCGAGTTCCGCTTCGCCTGCGGCATACGTGTCGTAATCGATGTCGAGAAATTTGTGGCCGAAGTCCCCTTGTTGGTCGAGCAATTCCGTGAGTGCCGTGAATCCCGTTCCCTGGCGGGCAGAGATGCTCAGCACCGGCGTCCCGGGAAACTGTTCTTCCACCAGCGTGGTGAGTTCGAGAGCCTGTTCGGGCGACAGTTCATCAATGCGGTTAATAAGGATCGCGTCCGCCTCTTCCAGTTGCTTGCGAAGGATGTACTCCGCTTTCGGCGAGAAGCCGCTGCCGCGTTCGCCTTTGAGAATTTTCCGACCGTGGCTCGGCTTGAGGATGACGGCATAGGGAGCGATGGAAAACTTCGCGTTGAACAACTGCTTGATTGGCTGGAGGACAGTCGCGACCAGGTCCGTGCAACTCCCCACCGGCTCGGCCAAAATCACGTCCGGAGCTTGGTATTCTTGAAGCCCTTCGATCGTGCTCATCAGGTCGTCGAACCGGCAGCAGAAGCATGCACCGGCAACTTCACCCACATTGAAACCCTGTGATCGCAGCGAATTCGTATCGACCAAGTCGGCCGCTTGATCGTTGGTGACGATGCCAACTTTCAGCCCCTGATCTTGATAATGCTTCGCCAGTCGTCCGAGCGTTGTGGTTTTTCCGGCACCCAAGAAGCCGCCGACCATGATGTAGCGAATTGTGCGTGCCATACGTTGTTTCCAAGATTTCCAATTGCAGTAAGGCATTCAGGCGAGCGGGGCCGCGTCAGCCCAATGGCACTCACTATGTCGCCTTTCGCTCCGCGAAAGAGCGTTCTTTCACGGAGCGAAAGACGACAATCATGATCTCGATCACCTTGCGATCGTTGAGCGGAGCGGCCATCGTATCGAGCCAGCATCC
This sequence comes from Planctomyces sp., assembly GCA_031387195.1. Lineage (GTDB taxonomy): Bacteria > Planctomycetota > Planctomycetia > Planctomycetales > Planctomycetaceae > SXKJ01. The sequence continues at coordinate 1,498 of JANNDA010000015.1, forward strand.
GCCGACAAAGCTGCGAGGACTCATGAGCGCATCCGCTGACAATTCTTCGTCAATTCACCACGCGACCGACGATGTACTGGCGGTCCACGGAGGTCGTCCTGTTCGCTCGGAAGGGCCGCCGTCATGGCCGTTGCCAGATGCCGCCGTCGAAGCCGTTCTACTCCGTGCATTCGCCGATGGAAGCTGGGGCAAGTATCACGGCCTGCATTGCCTCGCGTTGTGCGAGCGGCTCGCGGAGATGCACTCTTGCGAGCATGTCGTGCTCACATGCAGCGGCACGGCGGCTGTCGAACTGGCGTTGCGAGGTCTTCGGATCGGCACCGGAGACGAAGTCATCCTCGCCGCGTATGACTTCGAGGGGAATTTCAAAAACGTGTTGGCTGTCGGAGCGAAGCCAGTCCTGATCGACATCGATCCGCTGACCGGACAGCTCGACACGACTCAATTGGAATCCGCGAGGTCACCGCAAACAAAAGCCCTCATCGCGTCGCACTTGCACGGCGGCGTTGTCGAGATGCCCTCCGTGAGGGCATTCGCCGATCAACACAAACTGGCCGTGATCGACGACGCGGCCCAAATGCCCGGCGCGCTGATTCATGGCCGCATCGCCGGAACCTGGGGCGAGATCGGCATCCTGAGTTTCGGTGGGAGCAAGTTGTTGACCTCCGGTCGCGGCGGTGCGCTTCTCACCAACGATGCAGCGATCGCTCAACGCATTCGCCTGCATACTCACCGCGGCAACGACACGTATCCGCTCTCCGAATTGCAAGCGGCCGTTTTGCTTCCGCAGTTGGAACGGCTGGCGGAACGAAATCAAATCCGCGCCGCCAACGTGCGATTGTTACTGAGCCTGTTGCACGACATCACGGGGTTGAATTGTTTCGTCGCCCCGAACGATTGTGGCAGTTCCTCGAAGTTCTTGGATTTCCCGATCGTGACTCAGCGAGCCTGTGAAGATTTACGTGGGATAAGCTTCCAGCTTGTCGGAACGGCTTTTGAAGGTGACAAGCTGGAAGCTTATCCCACGAAAAGTTCACAGCCTCAGCGAGTCACACAGCCGGGATTTTACAAGCTCGGATTTTGGTACGACTCCGCAGCCTTTGGCGGCCTGTCACGCGACCAATTTGCCTGTGCGGTACGTGCGGAAGGAATCGCACTTGATCCCGGCTTCCGCGCCCTGCATCAGACTCACGGCAAGAGCCGCTTTCGAGCCATAAACGACTTGCCAAACGCGACACGAGCCGACGAGTCGTTGCTGGTGTTACATCACCCAGTCCTGCTCGGCAGCGAAAACGATCTGCGACAAATCGCGGACGCAATCATCAAAGTCCGAAACGCTTCGATGAACGGTCAGGGGTCAGGCACCGCAAAATTCAAAAATGGCGGACCAAAGCGTTGATGAGAAATCAGGCATCATCCCGCCAATTTTGAATTTTGCGGTGCCTGACCCTGGCTCGCGCTAAGCGTGCGCCGCGCCCTGCGGCTGATGAATAATCCGCTCTAGTGCCAAAAGCTTCGCACGGACTAGATTCCAAAACGAAAGAGTGGGAGCACTCTGTCCTCAGTGCGGACACATCAGGAGATGAA
>JANNDA010000022.1:0-1987 GCA_031387195.1 Planctomyces sp.
AGTTTTCACCAAGCTGCTTCAGTCCCGATTCAGACACCTGATAAACGTAATGTGGCCGTCCCCGTTCGCTCGGAACGATGACTCGCGAGACGAAACCCCGCTCTTGAAGCCGGACCAATCGCTGTCGCACTGCCGTCGCCGTGACGCCAACCGTGTTACAAATCTCAGAAACCGTCCCCGAACCAAGCCGATGAAGCTGATCCATAAACTGGCGATCACTGGATTCGAGTGCGACTTTCATGGCTCAAACTGCCCGCAAGCATTGAGGTTGCGTCTGAAAAGCTGAATCAGTCCGCCACAACCATTACAGCACGGTATCGCTGCTGACGACTTTTGACAACCAGGGCTGTCAAAATAGCGACAGCACATTCGGAAACGCGCATTTCAAAAGAAATGCTGTCGCAACTTGATGCCGCGACAGCCTGGCGAAGCGTCTGATTGATAGCCCTTATTGTCCGCTGTGAGCCTTCATGAATTTCAGCGCATTAGTCGCCAGCGTTAGTTCGTCTGTGAACATTCGCCGCCAGATTTTGGTCGCGGCAGCGAGAGCAGGGAGCGCCAGGCCAAAGGCTTCGACGACGAGCCAGCCGTCGTAGTTGACCTCATTGAGTGCCTTCCACGTTTCGTCCCAATTGACGCCACCTTCGCCCGGAGTCGAGCGATCGTTCTCACTGATGTGGACGTGAGCGATCTGGTCGATCGAAGTCTTGAGTGCCGTCGTGATGCACTTCTCTTCGATGTTGGCGTGGAACGTGTCGTACATCGTTTTGACGTGCGAGTGCCCTACTTCTCGGCAAAACTTTGCAGCATCGGGGACACTGTTGAGGAAATAGCACTCGAAGCGGTTCAGCGATTCGACCACCAACGTGACGTCGGCTTGCTTTGCGTAGTCTCCGGCTTTGGTCAGAATCTCTTTCGCCCAAGTCCATTCGTCGGCCGTCGGGCCTTGGCCAGTGAAGCTGCCGAGCGCCGAGTGAATCGGGCCGCACAAGTGAGTAACTCCGGCGGCGTGACAGCAATCGATTGCCTTTTTCAGATTGTCGAGCCCCGCTTGGCGAATGGCAGCATCGGTTGAGATTGGATTGGCAGCTTCAGTGCTGACGGTGACCGCTGTGCGTTGAAGTCCAGTGTCTGTCAGCTTCTTACCGAGCATCGCGAAGTGATCAACATTCATATCAAAAACGGGGAGTTCAACTCCGTCGTAGCCGATCTTCTTCAGCGAATCGAGAAGTCCGAAGTGCGACTCGTTCACGTCGGTCGTCCACAGCAGCATGTTCATTCCGTACTTCATGTCGGTTTCCTTTGGAGTGCGGCGAGTCATCGCCGCTTTGGCTCGCGGCGCAGCCGCTTTCTTTGGGAGGGATATTGAACTGCAAGCAACACAATCAAAGGCGGCTCCGCCGAAAAGGAAAGCGGTGATGACTCACCGCACTCCAAAGTGCTCCTCTGGCAACAGTTCGCCCAGCCGGTCGTGAACGATGTGTCGTTCGATCTTGAAAAGCGTTTGAGCCTCTGCCGGAAGCGGCGGCAGTTTGACCCGCGTCATGACTTGGTTCAAGCGTCGCCACAGGCGAGCGTCATCAAGATAGTCGGGCAGGAATCGCTCTTCGATGAATCGTGGAATCAGCGGGGCGAGCCGTTCGGTCGGTTGTTTGGCCATCATGTTGACCGCTTCTTGCACGAGTCGTGGATCAACCTCGCGAAGCACTTCGTAGTACCGCTCGATCTGTCCGGGATGCTGTTGGATTAACTCGGCGTCGATGAGCAGTTCTGTGACAATGTGTCCGAGAAAGCTGGTGTGGAGACTGTCGTCAGGGCCAAGCACCTCGCGAAATTTGATCGCGAGATCGGCAGTGATTTCGGTGAACGCTCGCGTGGCATGGAACCAGCCGTCGTCATGCAGATGTTGCATCGCTCCGGCAGCGACTTCGGCCTGCGGCGAGCCATCATTTCGCAGATGCGGTTCGATGAGCTTAGCGCGGACACG
>JANNDA010001277.1:0-2437 GCA_031387195.1 Planctomyces sp.
TTGCAGTGCGTCGCCCACGGCAAAGAATCCACCGCCACCGCCGCCAGCAGGTGGCGCGGGAGGGGGTGGTTCCGCAGCAATTCGCTCGATCGCCAACCGCACGCCGGGGAGCAATTTGCCGATCGGGTAAATGCGCATCACCATTCTTTGGTTGTATCTCTCGGCGGTGGTGATGATGACTTGCCCTTCTTCAACGTACCAAGCCGACTCGATGGGCCTCACTAAGAGATCCAGTACTGCGGCGGCGGATTTGTTGTCGAATGACAAATTGACCGGCGTGTCGGCGGGAATGCTCGCATCATTGAGTCCCTCCTTGTCGAGCGAGAACGGGAATCCCGTTTTCTCTTCCAGAACTTGAACCGCCTCCGTCAGCGGCAGATCGACAAACTTGACCGAGATGTTTTTCTTCAAGGCTTCGAGCGCCTTTCTTTCGGCAAGCACATCCGGGTTGGTGGCCTCGAACGTTTCCATCCCCTTCGCATTGCGATCGAAGATTCCGGCAGGGACACGCTTGGTCGGTTGGGGTTGTGTCGCGTCGGGTCCTGGCACATCGGCATCTTGTGTGACGGCTAGCTCTTTCGGGGGCTCGACGGTTTTGACGAGTGGCACTTCCGGTCGATCGCTGAGTTGTGCTCTCAGGCTGGCGAGAAACTTGGCAGCCTCATCATGGTTGGTGGCATTTTGCCGCATCACCAGCAAGGTGTCGGCAAAGATCATGGCTTGGCCTCCTGTGCCACCCTGATTCGGCCACGGGCCTGACGTGCCGGTTTGTTGCAGACTGTTGAGCAGCCCATCGGGTGTGAGTCCGCGAGCGAGCAGATGGCGAACGTGGTAGACCTTGGTCACCAAATTCTCCCGCTCGGCGGCGATCGTGGTGATGACGAGGACGCCGCGATCGACGCGAGTCGTCAGTTGCAGCGGCTTCAGCAATCGCAGCAGTGCGACTTTGCCAGTCACGTTATTCAACGTCAGTGTGACTGGCGCATCGGTGGCGATTTTTGCTTCCGTCAGCCGTTCGATGTCGATCAGGATTTGCACCTGCAAGTAATCGGAAAGATATCCGGCGACATCGGTCAGCGGCGCGTCCTCGAAATTGACTTCCGTAGGTTGAGCGAGTTGCTTGCGGACGTAGGCGTCAGCCTCCAGGGGATAATCCATCGGACGAATTTCGGATGACTCGGTGAGCGGATTCAGAAAAGCGGCTTCGACAGTTCTGATCAGCGACTCAACATCAGCGTGAGCCTTTCGCGAGTGTCTCACCACCAGCATGTTCCCCAGCAGATTGACCGAGCCTCCTTCAGCAGACGAGTACTGCCATTCATGTCCGAGCATGTCGAGCAAGTTCGACAGATGAGCTGATTCGGTTGGAATCGGACTTTGCTGGCCACCACCACCTCCTCCACCGAACTGGCACAAGATGGTCGCTGATCGGCGCGAAGTGTCTGTAGGACCGGCACTCTTGCCCGTCTCCGCAGCCAAAGCGACGGGCAAGAGTGCCCGTCCTACTTCTGTTGCCGCGCCGATGCTGAAGAAGCCGCCGCCGCTACCAATCGCCTTTGTGCGTTCGGCGGCCATGCGGGCGACAGCCAGTTGCACTCCCGGCATCAGCTTGCCGACGGGATACGTGCGAGTCACCAGCGTTTCGTTCTCTTTCGCCTTCGTGGTGATGAGAACTTGCCCATTGTCGATCAGCCACACGCAGTTCAGCCGCCGCAGCATGATCTCCAACACATCGGAGACTCCGACGTTTGTCAGAGTCAAAGTGACCGGCGAATCCGCAGCGATGTTTTCATCATTCAGAGCGGCGGTATCCAGCAGCATCCGAAAGTCCGACTTCATGGCATGGCTCAGAAAATCTTCGAGAAACGCGATGCAGTCCGTCAGCGGTGTGTCCTCAAATCTGACTTCCGTTTTGATCCTCAACTCATCTCGAACTTTCTTTTCAGCGGCCCAGTCGGGGTTTGCCAATTCAAAAGTCTCCATCCCTTTCGCCTGACGATCGACGATCTCGACAGGCACTCGCTGGGCCGGCTCAGGTTTTGAAACGTCGAGCTCTGTCTCATGAGCGTGTTGAGCAACTGCTTGGCCCTTCGGGATCTCGACCACTTTCGCGATGACGATGTCGCCTCGCTTGAGCATGAACTTGCCGTTCTGAATGCTGAGTCCGTCGGTCTGGCCCACGATTTCGATTTCGTATTCGCCTGCCGCGAGGCGTGTGCTCTTTGAGCCAGTTGTGATCTCCAAGTTGTCCACAACTTTTCCGGAACGTTTCACGCGGACTTCAACTCCTTCGCGAACGCTTTCGACAACGAGTTGGCCTTTGTTGGTTTCAATCGTGATCACGATGCCCAACGCCACGAACAGCAGCAACGCAAGTGCGATGACAGCAGACTTTCGTCGCGGCGGTTGCTGCTGACCACCCACCGCAGCAGGTGAG
>JANNDA010000075.1:0-1533 GCA_031387195.1 Planctomyces sp.
ACCGCTTGGCTTGCAGCTTGAGTTCGATGGTCTTGCCCGCTTCCACGGTGATCTCATTCGGGACCAGTTCGAGCGAGTACGGAGCACGCTCGCGCACGGAGATGAGTTGCTCGCGAGTCGGTCGGCTGCTGTTGAGGTTGGCTTGGTTCCAGACTCGCGTGTAGGGCCGGACTTCGCGGCGGAGCGTTGTCTCACCAAACTTGGCGGTGGCGAATAATTTGATTGGGCCGGCGAAGTCAGCGGCGTTTTCGTCGGACCAGAGCACGAAGGTGACTTGCTGATTGTCGGTGGTTGTCGGTGCGGCATGAACTCCGGGCGGCAAGCCTTCGGCCGTGACCGTGTATGGGCCGCTTTGTCCGTCGCCGAAGTGCGTGATGATGTCGAGGTACGCCGTCGAACCTTTCCACAGCGTGACATGTCCGGGACCGGGGTTCTGGCTGTGCATCGCGGCCACGAACAGATTCGGCTGCGGCTTGCGCAGCGAAAGCACGTACTGATAACGCGGCCCGCCGCGACCGTATCGCTCCTGCACGAGGATGCAGTACTTGTGATCTTTGTTGAGCGACAACATCCCGACGGGGTCTCGCAGGTGTCCGTCGAAAGCGTTCTGCCGATGTCCGAAATCATCGAACTCACCGACTCGGTTTCGCTTCTCGTCGAACGCGACGACGAGCGGATCGGCGCGGCCGCTGATTCGTTCTGAATAAATTTCGACGGCGTATTGACCGTTCTCCGGAACGGTGACTTCAAACCAATCGGCATCACGCGGCTGATCGAACCGGCCGGCCACAATTGCGGGGAGTGTGATCGGCTGCGGCTTATCGAATTCGTTGTTCGGTTCGGCTTCGATCGTCACCGGCTGATTGACGACGAGCATCCGCTGCGCCGTCAGCGACGCTCCGACGCCGGGCAACTCCGGTCGCAATTGAAACCCGTTGAGCGTGCAGGTTCCGGCTGTCGGCAAGAACGCATGATCGGTTGGATGATCCCAAAAGCGATACAAACCCAGTTCCAACAAATCTGCCGGTGCTGTCACCGGCAACGTGATTTCGTCGAGCGGCGCGTCATGAATCTGTGCGGTCGATTTCTTCGCTCCGCTGCCGAGATTGCGGCCTAGCACGGTCAACGTCGTCGATTGCCCGGACGTGATCGCTCGCGGAAAGACATTTTCGACGTGCGGCCGATCCGAGATGGCCAGCCGATACGGTGCTCCTCCGTTGAACGTCAGATCGTGAAACTTGATGAAGAACTCACCATCCTCCGGTGCGACGAAATCAAGAAACGGATCGGCCCCGAAGTAATCACTGTTCGATGCCAGCGGCTTTCCGGCCTTGTTCGTCAGCGTGATTGTCCCATCCATCGTCGAGTCCAACCGCGTCGCGAAACAATCGACAGTGACTCGCTGCCCCCGTTTCGCCTCGAACCGAAACCAGTCCTCGCCGTTCTGATCGCTGTTCCCATTGATCGCCGAGTTCACCGCAACAAGCTGCGCCTTTTCCGGTTCATTGTTCGGCTCGACTTCGGCGACATCCG
>JANNDA010000092.1:0-4042 GCA_031387195.1 Planctomyces sp.
CGCCGCTGCGAGCGGTGCGGTCTCTTCGGGAAGTTCCCAGCGATAGACGGGGACTGGCAACACACTCGCGCCGCGGTCATTCAGCGCGGCGTATAATTCGGTGCTCGGCAGACCATATTCCTGAATCGCAATCGTTCGGCCGCGAAGGTCGTTCGCGTTCGGCTCAGCGGGAAATTGCAGCCCCGCGTCGATGACCGTCAGTAGTTCGCGCCAAGTGTTTGGCTCCGGAGCGCGATGATCGATGCGAACTCCCCAGTCGCGCAACACGGCGGTCGGCTTCGGACCACGCACGATGACGCAACAATCCTGTAACGCTTGAAAGAACGTCGCGCGGTCGAGCCGCGTTTCGACAACTTCCAACACCGCCTTCGCACCGACTCCCGTCATGAAGAGGACGGCTTGAATCTTTTTCGCAAGCAGTCGATCGAGGAACTCGAAGACCGCGACGTTGTCTTCCAAGGCCACTTCACGGAGCGACGGGGCAATGGTCGCGAGGCCGCCGTGACGCTCGATTAACGAGCGCATCTCGTTCTGCTTGCGGCTCTCGAAGCTGCAAACTCGGAGTGGGCTATTGGGCACACTTTCGCCCAATGAATTTGGAGAGTTAGAAGAAGTCGTCATGCGGCGGATGATATTCCGCGCGCAACGAAACCGCGATGAGAAGGTCGGCTGGGGAGTGTAGGCGCTCGTCCAGAATCCCTCCCACGCGGAGAAATCCCAGCTACATCCCCAGCCGACCCTCGCATCGCGGGATCGGTCGGAACACTCTAGGCAAACCGCGTGCCGCACTCTGAAACAGTGGGATTCCTCGGTCTTTCGCGGCATTTCGCGATCGGAGCCTGCGGAACACTCGACTTCGGTTGCCGACTCGCGCGGCAGAAGCTGAGCAATGTCCGGGCGAACGCACACGGCCAGGAACTCCTCGTCCAATTCCCAGCCGCGACGGCCTACTGATCTGAGTGATCTAGATGGCGGCGGTCGAACTCGGCGTCGCATTCGGCACAATTCTCGAAGGTCGAGTAATGCCGCACCCAACCTGTCGCCGGGAGATTGGGATACGCGGACTCGTCTTTCAAAATGTCATCGAGCAGCCAGCGATACGTCATCCGCGGCGTGTAGTGCTCGCAAACGTCGATGGCAATTCCGTGCATGGCCAGCCGACCCAAGAGCACATTCAACACCGCCTGCACTTGGACATCATCCAGCGTCTCTTCGTGAGGCAACTTGATCGGTGGATCGAACAGCGTCCGAATCGGCTCGTCGTGTTTACCGTCCAAGACTTCATCCCACTGTGCCCAGAGCCGCAGCGTTTCCTCATCGGGCTCCGGACGCCAAGTGGCATCGGACGACGAGTCCTTGAGTTGAGCGGAGAGATCGTCAGGAAACAGGCCGTAAGGATCTTCGTCGAGTTCGTCGTCTGCGCTGTCATCGTCATCGCGATCGGGAGAAAGATCGGAGATGTGTTCGTTACCGTCTTCGTCGAGTTCGATCGCGGTGATCGACAAACTCCCGGCAGCCGCTTCAAAGGGAAGTACGTCGCCCGGTTCATCATCAACTTCGGTCATCTCGTTGTCGGCAAACCCGTCCAAGAACTCGATGATCGGGTCCACCAGTTCGAGAACCACTCGGCCATTCTGGCTATACCACTCCAAGTACAGACAGCGTTTCCATTCGGTCGGTGGCTGATCGCCGAGCTTACTTCGATGCAGGAACTCTTCGATCGAACAATCAAACGCCCGTACTTTTCGATCGGCAGTCATCGTGCCGGTCGGGCCAATTTGCTGCCAAGCGAAATGCGACTCGTCCATTTCGGCCTCGCTGGTGGATCGAGTCTCTGACATCGGCGATTCGCGCACCTCAAACCGAAAGCTCCGACCGGCCAAATCGGGATCGCAATTCCCCGTTAGTTGCAGCGACACCGGCCGCTCACATCCACGCAATCCCAAAGCACCATGCACCGAATTCTTCCGCGTGTTGTAAATCTCGCCACAAACCACAATGTCACTCAATCGCCAAGCCATGCGAGTGTCCCAAGCAAGTTACGGAGGATGGGCACTCTTGCCCGTCTGTGTTTTTGCAGGAAGAGAAAGACGGGCAAGAGTGCCCATCATCCAGGGCTATGGTTTTACCACCGTCACAAACACTGGATCAGCCGAGAACGTTGTCTTGACCACGAAGTTCAGTGAGATGTTGGCCGTCAGTCCGATGAGTTGGCGATCGACCGGAGCGGCGTCTTTGGACGCGGTCAACGTGATCGTCCCTTGAGTCGCTCCGTTGCTCAGTAGTGTCTTGCTCTTATTTCCGTCGAGCGTCACGCCGGGCGGGAGCGTGTCGGCGAAGAGTGAAAGATGAGTCATGGTCACGTCGAGCGAGATGTTGGCTTTGAAGTCCGGCCCACGCTCGATGGTCACGTCGATGGTTTTCGATTCGCCGGGCTTGAGTGTGATGTCGGCGGTGCTCAGCTTGATGCCGCGAATGTCGTGGGCGGGAATAACGGCGAGGATGTGTTGCTCGACGGGCCAGTGACCTCGACCGCCGCCAGGTTGATACGTTTCTTGATAGGTCGTCGCCAACGCCGACAATTCGGTCATCTGGCCGTCGGCTTGTGGCTGCACCGCGGTCCCCCGAATGATGATCGGCGAGACCACTCGCCCCGCTTCGGGGGTCGCTTTGAAAACGATGCAGCCGTCGGTCCCTTTGTCGGGCAGGATACGACCACACTCGGCGGTGACTCCGGCGGGGAGGCCATCGACGTGCAACTGCACCGCGCCAGTGAAGCCGTTCTTCCGCTCGACCTTGACCCACACGACACCGTTCACACCGGGGGAAATGTTTGATTTGTCTGTGTCGGCTTGTAGGTTGAAATACGGTCGAGCCGACGTGACTTCGATGGCGTAGACGAACGCGTCGCCGCCGCGCAGGTGCATGTCACGAATTTCGAGCACGTACTTGCCGTCAGCGGGCGCGGTCCACGTTTCGATCCACGAATCGGCCGAGCCTCGTTTGCCGAAGCGGGCGTCATCGCTTTCCGCCAACGTGGCTCCCTTGTCGTTGAGGATTCGGATCGTCGAATCGAGTTCCGATTGCAGCCGCCGCGCTTTGACCTCAAACGAAAACTTGTCGTCTTTCTTCGCTTCGAACGCGAAGCAGTCGATGTCGCCGGGGGATTCGATACGGCCGTTGATGACGCAGGGAATCGTGATTTGAGATGTCAGATTTGAGATGTCAGATTTCAAATCCGCGAACAACTTCTCCGGCGTGTTGTTGTCTTCCGTTGTCTCGGCGATCGTCGGCAACGCGGTGACGTACATCGGGACCGGATTACTCGCCCGTTCGGCGAACGGCAGCCGCAAGCGATTGATGCCGTGGGGCAGGTTTTCAACCTGCCCGGCCCCAAGCGTCAATTCCAAGGCAGGTTGCAAACCTGCCCCACTGGCCGGAAGCTGATATCCGATTGCCGTCAGTTTGGTTTCTTTTCCAGCGGTGATCGCCAGCGGATAAGCCGTGCGAACGAATGGCCTCGAATGAATCTCGACCGCATATTCCCAGTATTGATTGCCGGTGAAGCGCACGTCGCGAATCTCCAGCAGATATTCGCCGGGCTGCTCGAAGCGATGGCTGAGGAACGGATCGGCGAAGAACGCATTGTCCGACGCCATGATCGTCGAACCCTGAGCATTACGAATCGTCAGGATCGGGTCGCTGTGAGCTTGCAGATCATGAATCCGATCCTGCAACCGCTGCGAGCGCACATGAAAGATCAACGATGTCGGCGCGTCGATCTTGAACTTGTAGAAGTCGACGTCCTCCGCCTTCTCGATACAGCCGCAGACGGTCGCCGGCAACGTGATCGGCTGAGCCTCAGCGAGCGTGTCGTTCTTCGGGTTCTCGGCGATCACCGGATCTTCGACGACGACCAACTGCGCGACCGTGCTGACTCCCTGCGCCGTGAGCACTCGCAAATCGCGAACTCCCAGCAACGCATCCGCCGCGACCACGACTTTGATTTTCAACGCGAGGACGTTCGGAGCCTTGTCATCCT
>JANNDA010000155.1:0-2448 GCA_031387195.1 Planctomyces sp.
TGACGCCGGGGACGATCACGTCGGCATACGCCTTTGCGGGGAGACCTTCGTTCTGGCGATAGCTGATGCCAAAGCCGCCGCCGAGGTTCATCCAGTTGATGTCGTGACCGGCGGCTCGGTAGCTGCGGACGACGTCGATGCCCTTCTTGACCGCCTCGGCATACGGCTCGGTCGTGAGGATCGGCGAGCCGATGTGCATGTGGATGCCCTTCATCGCCAAGCCGGGAGTTCGCAGCGTTTTCGCAGCGAGTTCGTCGGCGCGTTCGATATCCATGCCGAACTTGTTCCCCTTCTTGCCGGTCGTCGTCTTGGCGTGCGTCTTCCCGTCGATGTCCGGGTTCAGCCGCAACGCGACCGGCGCGACGACGCCCATCTTCTGGGCGATCGCCGCGATGGCATCCAGTTCGGCCTCGCTTTCGACGTCGAACATCAGGATGCGTTCTTCGAGCGCCTGCCGAATCTCGTCGTCGGTCTTGCCGACTCCGGCGAAGACGACTTTCGTCGTGTCGGCCCCAGCCTTTTTGACGCGATACAGCTCGCCGCCGGAGACGACGTCAAAGCTGCTGCCGGCGTCGTGCATCAGCTTGAGGATGCTGAGATTCGAGTTCGCCTTGACCGAGTAACAAATCACCGGGTCCACGGCCGCGAACGCCGTCTGAATCTCCTTCAGCCGTCCGAGCAACGCCGCCTTGGAATAAATCCAACACGGCGTCCCAAACTCCTCGGCCAACTCAGCCACCGGCTGCTGCTCGCAGAACAATTCACCTTTGTCGTAATGGAAGTGGTTCATGGTGTGTCTCAGGTTCTCTGTTACCAATGAACGGTCAATGCCGTTCGGGAAAGTTCGATAAAGTCACTGGTTTGAAACGCAGCCGCAACGGCGGCGATGTTCGGAATGAAGAGGCTCTCCAAATCGGCGTTGTGGATGTTGCCCGTCGAAATGAGCCACAGCTTGTGAGGTTCTCCCTTGAGCGTCATGGAATCGACGAAATCTTGGTCCTTCGTGACGACAACATACTTTTCACGCAGCGACAATTCGATGATCTCGCGGTCCGTCGTGCGATTTTTGTCCGGCAAGTCTTTCGTGTGAACGGCATCGTGCCCGGCGTCGAGCAGGCAGTCCACCAAGCGCCGAGGCAACTGAGCATCGACGAGGAATTTCATACGGCCACCGCACTCATGGATTTCGTCCGAGCCAGCCGAGCCGCGAACTCCAGCACCGCCAGGAGGTCTTCTGGTTCGAGATCATCGTAGTCCGCGAGAATCTCGACGTGAGTCATGCCGGAACTCAGCAGTTCCAGCAGAACCTCCACGGGATACCGCAGCCCCCGCACGCACGGCTTCCCGTGACAGATTTGAGGGTCGATGGTGATTCGGTCGATGAGCGATGACATGGTTGAATTCTTTGTAGAGAAGGCGATCCCGTTGGGAACGAGAGATCTCGGCGGATGGGCCGATGAAGACTTCGTCGCGGCCGGGGTTACGCATGGGAAACCAACTTCGGCTGTGGTTTTGCCTTTCGCTGTGCGTCGAGTTCTTCTTTTGACACATACCGCTCCGGATGTTCGGCCTGCTCTTGGCGGAGATGCTCGCAGTATTTGGCAAGATCACCGCCGAAGCGTTCCAGAATTTTTTGGCGAGCCTCACGGACTTCTTCAACGACGGGGTCTTTCCACATGGCTAGTCCTCCAGAGATTCGAGCATGGCTTGAGGCGTGAGAATGATCGGTGTTTCTCGCCCCTCACGAGCGTTCGCGGCGCGAAGTTTACGGATCACGTCCAAGTTCATGATATGCGCACAATTCCAAGTGACGAGGTAATCCATTTCGTAAGCCACGGCGAACGCCAAATGCAACCCGTCCGATTTGGCCTTGGGAGGAATCCCCAATGAAAGCTCATAAACCACCGCCAAATGCAGAACGTCATCGTTCACGGACAATCGAGGAATTCCCGCGAGCGCGTCTTGCCTTTCTTTGGCGGCAGTTGAATCGCCCTCACTGATTTCCTCCCAAACAAGGTCTGAGACAAACCACTCAAATCGTTGTGGTGCGACCTGCCGCCATTCGGCGGTGATCTCCTACTGAAGTGCCCGGCGAGGATTCGAGGATCGAAACGCCGTGAGATAGCTCGGCACAGTCGTCTCAACATAAACGCGCGGTCGATCCATTTCGCAGCCTCCGGACCTTATATCCTTTGTGCTTCGCGACCAACTCCGCGATCTGCACGGCGTTGGTCGCGGCTCCTTTTCGCAGGTTGTCGCTGTCGCACCAGAAGGTGAGGCCGTTGGGGTGCGAGAGACGTCTCCCGGCGAATCGGCTCGTGGAAGGTCGGAGCAACATACGGAGCCCGCCTTCGTCTGAACAGAGTCGGAAGCCACGGGCGGGTTGAGTGCAGTACAGCGTGTGCGAATTTTGGGTAGGCGGGGGCGAGGCGGGATCGGGCGTGGAGG
>JANNDA010000234.1:0-5766 GCA_031387195.1 Planctomyces sp.
AATACTGCTTGAAACGCGCCGCCGTGCGCAAATCGTCCTCAAATTATTTCGGCTCGCGGCGAGTTCCAGCGGCACTGGTAGAGCAGAATTGGCTGAAGTTCCCGATGAATCGCTGCTTCACTGAATTGTGCTGTTTGTGAAACGCGGCAACCTGAGCAAACCTCTCGGCGATGCTCACTGCGGATTCTCGCGAGTGGCAAAATTCTAGCAGGATCAATTCAAGCTCGCGAAGCGTCGTCGCGACTGTTGATCATCGTCGCGTGAAATAGAACGAGCCGACTGGTACAGTTCCGCCCCGCTTGCCGACCGCGTTGTATTTGCGGGTCCACTTCTTTTTTGCATGCTGGCGAAGATGAGATCGTTGTCGCGACGCTGAGATAGCAGCGTTTTGAGGAGCCTTGATGTTCGTTGATCGTTATTCGATTGAATGCAAAGCCGGAGACGGTGGACAGGGATGCGTGAGCTTCCGCCGAGAAGCCCACATTGCGTATGGCGGGCCAAACGGCGGTGACGGCGGTCATGGCGGTGATGTGATTGTCATCGCGGATGAAAACGTCAGCAGCCTGACGAATCTGGTCGGACATAAACGCATGCAGGCCGACCGTGGTATGAACGGTCTAGGAACACTGAAGACCGGGAAAAGTGGGGAACATTTAGTGATTCGCGTTCCTCCGGGGACGCTGGTTCGTGATGCGGCAACGCAGGACATTCTGGCGGATTTGGACCACCATGAGGCTCAATACCTCGTCGCGAAAGGTGGGAACGGTGGCCGTGGCAACAAGCGTTTCGCCACCTCGACGAACCGCGCGCCGCGCGAGTTTGAACGGGGCGAACTCGGCGAGTCCCGGGCAATCATGCTCGACCTGAAACTGATCGCTGATGTTGGCCTCATTGGCAAACCGAATGCCGGGAAATCCACATTACTGAGTCGGCTGACTCGCGCGACACCGGAGATCGCCGATTACCCGTTTACGACGAAGTACCCCAATCTTGGCGTTGTCCGCATCGGGTACGACCGCCAGTTCGTGTTGGCGGATATTCCTGGGCTGATTGAAGGCGCTCATGCCGGCATCGGCTTGGGACACGAATTTCTGCGGCACGTTGAACGCACGAAGATCCTCGTGCATCTGATCGAGCCGATTCCTGCCGATCAGTCCGATCCATTGACCAACTATCGCTCGATTCGCGAAGAGTTGCGTCTGTATGACGAAACGTTGGCTGAGCGTCCCGAGCTTGTTGTCGTCACCAAGTGCGAACTTTCTGAATCCGGCCCAATCGCAGAGCAATTGGAGGCCGAGATCGGTCGCCCGGTACTCCGCCTTTCAGCCGTCACGGGCAAGGGGCTGCCGGACTTGGTGAATCAAGTGTTTGACATCTTGCGCGAAATCAAAGAAACCAGCTTGCGCGAAATCAAAGAAGCCAGCCTTGCCACCGCTGCATCAGAGGGCGAGGAAACATGACATCATGGAAGACGTTGCCACTTCCGACTCGTTGATCGCAGACACCGAACATCCGGAGATGACGCCGGAGCAGCTCAAGGCGTTGATCAAAACATCCGGATTTGCGTTTCGCGGTTTTGATCAAACGAACTTGGGCAAGTCGCCGGAGTTGTTGAAGCATCTGGTTTATGGTCCGACGATTGAACGGCATCTTCGCGAAGCGTCAGACCTCTGCTCAGCGATGTTGAGCCGCCCGGTCGATTTGGCGGCTCGCGTGCGCGAGCGGCGTGAGACGACACTCGTCGAATACGGCGAAGCGATCGCGATGATCGTGGCCGTCGAGATGGCTCAACTCGAATTACTGCGCGAGATGTTCGGCATCAAGTACGAGTCGGCTCAATTGGCGATCGGCTACAGCCTCGGCGAAATTAGCGCGCTGGTGGCGTCAAAGGTCTTCAGCCTAGAGGCGGTGCTGACTCCGTTGTTGGTTCTGTCGGCAGATATTGTCTCTCAGGCGGAGGATGTCCGCATGGGGATCATCTTCTCGCGCGGACCGGTGTTGGATGTGGCCGCCATCGAGCGGCTCTGCTTGGAGATCACTCATCAGGGTCGTGGGACGATCGCCATCTCATCGTATTTGTCGCCGAACACCGTCCTCGTGTTAGGTCAGCAACAGACGCTGGACGCAATGAAGTCGGCGATCAGAGGCCACTTTCCGAAAGGGGTCGTGCTCAAGGAGAATCCGGACAAGTGGCCGCCGATCCACACGCCGATCACGCGACAGAAACAAATTCCTGACCGAGCCGCTGTGATGCTGGAGCGAGCCCCTGGTGGATTCATCGCCCCTCAGCCGAACATCATTTCGTGCGTCACCGGGAAGGCGGACTACAACAATTTCAACAGTCGTGAGATTCTGAACCGCTGGGTCGATTACCCGCAGCGGCTGTGGGAGGTCATCGACCAGACAATCTCTTCCGGGATCGAATTGCTGATCCACGTTGGCCCTGCTCCGAACATTATCCCAGCGACGCTACAACGCATCAGTCTCAATGTTCAAACGCAACTGGCGGAGAAAAGCTGGAGCGGACTCGGCTTGCGTGCCGTCTCACGAATCATACGCGGCAATCGTCCTTGGCTCACCAGCATGCTCTCGTACCGAGCCAACCTGCTGCGAGCGCCCTTCATTCAAGAACTCATCCTGGAAGACTGGTTGCTGGCACAAATGCCGTGAGGTTGTGAACCTCAACGATCAAAACTCACTGACGGTTTCACCGCCATTCATCGTGCCGATATTGCCCCAGACGCCGTAGGGGCTCTGCCGTTGCGGGTAATTGGCCAGAGCGGCAGTCGCGTCAGGAACTTGATTCGCGTCACCCTGCGTGTTGTTGACTGGAGAAACCGTGCTGCTGTTGATGTTCTCGTTCACGAACCGCACGCTGCCGTCACCCAACAGACAGTGAACACCGCCAGTGTGGCGACTGCTCGGTGTGATGATGGCCGCCACTCCTGCCGCACCGCTCGTGGGGACAGACGGGGCACAAGAACATGAGTTGGGCGGATTGATGAGTGTCACGCCGGAATAGAACAGGAATCCGGAGGCCCAGCGTTCACCGGGCTGTCCAGACAACGACGTTCCTGTGATGAGACCTTGCGAGCAAAGGCTGCGACATCCCGTTGCTGAGTTTGGGGCAACTCCCGCCACCGCAGCCATTGAGGCCACATTTCCGTAGGCATCTCGCGGATTCGACGGATTTCCCAGATCTCGTTCTGCCATGAAGACCGTGTTACTCGTGCCGTCCGCAATGTCGCTCACCCGTGTGCAAGAACGCCAAGCGAAAGGGCCTCGATTTCGCATACTCGGTGACGTTGGTGATCCGGGGATTCCATCCAGGGGCAGCAATCCCCCGTCGTTTGGCAGACCGATCACCATGTCGCCCACATTGAAGGCATAGCTGGCATGGGCATGGAAGTCCGTGTTGGTTGAACCGGCTGCGGTGCCATTGAGGCCGAGGTTAGTACCTGTCCCGGGGACTTTCTGCGGCACAGTCGATGAGGGGCAAATGAAGACCTCCATCTCACCGCTAATCGTGACGTCGTGAAGTCCAGCGCTGGGATCACCTCCCTGCGTCTCCAGTTGATTGCCAATTTGCTGCCACAGCGGATCGAGCTCAATGTACGGCAACAACATCGCACGCCCAGATAGCCGGCCGAAGTTGTGATTCGGCGAACCGGACTCCGTTCCGCCGCTCATCGGGCAGTAGCAATTGAAGGAACCCTCATAATGGTAGAGTGCCAAGCCCCACTGCTTCAGATTGTTCTTGCACTGCACTCGTCGAGCTGCCTCGCGGGCCTGTTGCACGGCAGGCAGCAGTAACGCCACCAAGATCGCAATAATCGCGATGACGACGAGCAACTCGATCAATGTAAATCCGCGTTTCTGCATGATGAACTCATTCCTGATCAACACGGGAGGCACACCCGAAAAGTGTCGAAGCACTTCCACAACGCCAATGACCCCGGCTGATTGAACTCCATTTGGCACAGGCGAAATCGTGGGACGTATTATCCTTCTGGAAGCGAAAGGTCCAATGACACGCTAACAAAAATTCACAGCCTCTTAACATCTGCCTCGTCGAGTCAACTTCGGTACTTCAGCGGGTCGATCAGTCCGGCCTCAGTGAAACCTCGGCGGCGGAGTTGGCAGGAGTCACAGTGGCCGCAGGGGTGTCCGAGGCTGTCGGGGTCGTAGCAGCTTGTCGTCAAGCCGTAATCGACTCCCAAGGTCACTCCACGTCGAATGATGTCTGCTTTTGTGAGCGAGATCAGAGGCGAGTGAATGACAAAACGGCCCGTCCGTTCGACCCCCGCCTTGGTCCCCAGTCGAGCGAGTTCCGCAAACTCTTTGATGAACTCAGGACGGCAATCGGGGTAGCCGCTGTAGTCCACGGCGTTGACTCCGATGAACAAGTCAAACGCGCCGATCACTTCGGACCAACCCAAGGCGAGCGACAGAAAAATCGTGTTGCGCGCGGGGACGTAAGTAATCGGGATGCCGTGAGTCAGTTCGGTGTCGCTGCGATCTTTCGGCACGTCGATGTTGTCGGTCAGCGCGGAACCACCAAACTGACGCAGATCGAGCTGGAATATCTGATGCTGCTTCACGCCCATTGATTGACACACTTTGCGGGACGCTTCCAATTCAAAACGATGCCGCTGACCGTAGTCGATCGACAGTGCGTACAGCTCAAAACCTTGTTGCTTGGCGATCGCTAACACGGTCGCTGAATCCAAACCGCCGCTCACCAACACGACAGCTTTCAAGGGTTTCTCTGGATGATTCATCAAAGTCTCACGAGTCAAAAGATGGCGGAGCGTGTGCCGCCGGAATCGTTTCTGGGCGGGGACATTGCCCGTGTCAGAATTGTTCAGCGAACAGGTCGTTGAGAGCAAGCGGCCAACCGTACTGCGGCAGTAGTTCGATCAGCGCCTCCAACGGCAGACCCACGACGTTGGTGATGCTCCCTTCCACTCGTGTCACGAACACGCTCGCCAGTCCTTGCAGCGCGTAACCTCCTGCCTTTCCTTGGGGCTCGCCGGTCGCGATGTACCAGTCCAACAGCGGGTCAACGTCGTCTCGGATCAACACATGAGATTGCACAATCCGTTCAACGCGACGACCGGTCGGCCACTGAGTCAGACAGACGGCGGTGGCCGCGATGTGGCTGCGGCCTGCATACAGATCGCGAAACCAACTACGAACGACGTCCGGCCACGTTTCATCGTCCGGGGGTTGCCCGAGGACGTGAAATCGAGCCATGACATCAGTCGCGACGATCGTCGTGTCGGCGGTCAGGACCAGCAATGAGGCCGCGCAGTTGATCGAGGAGTCATGGGCCAACTGCTGGCAGATATCGTCATTTTTCTCGCGAGCGATCTGTTGCACTCGTTGAGCGATCTCCAGCCAAGTCGTCAGTCCCTCGAAGCCGATTTCATCCGCGTTGAGCGGCGGTCGGACGTCAATCTGCTCCGGTGGGATCAGCAGGCTCAAAAGTTCGAGCCGGCGCGGTGAGCGGGAACCCAAAATGAGTCGAGTGGATGTCATGTGGCCTCGACAGTTGGTGGTCTTTGAGACGGTTCAAAGACTGACAATAATTGTCCACGCACTCTTTTGTCTGCGCGCCGCGTCGTTTATTGATCCTCAGATTGATATTCGCGCGTCATAGCCTCAGCGGGAGGTGGGTGTGTTTGAAGAGTCCGCGAAGCAATTTTTGGTTGGATGCGATGTCAGCGAATGTCTCGGCGGCGGTGTTGTGCAATTCGGCGGTGT
>JANNDA010000256.1:0-6254 GCA_031387195.1 Planctomyces sp.
CGCCGCAAGGCCAACTGCATGCACTCGGCCTGCCGCTCGGCATTGGGCAGCACAAAGTCGCTGGCGTCGCTGTTCAAGGCATAGCCGGCCAGCTCGCCGTAGATCTTCGCGCCGCGGAGTCGCGCGTCGGCGTAGCGCTCCAGCACGTACATGCAGCCCCCTTCGGCCACGACGATGCCACTGCGGTCGAGATCGAACGGGCGCGAGGCCTGGGTCGGGTCGGCGTGCGTCGCCAGCGCCCCCTGGCTCTTGAAGCTGGCGAAGATGCCGAACGTGTGAATGCTTTCCGACACGCCGCCGCAAATCGCCAGATCGACTTCTCCCAATCGCAGCATCTGCACGCCCTGGATGAAGCCCGCGTTTCCAGCGGCGCAGGCCGCTCCCAAGCACAAATGTGGGCCGGTGATTCGCAGGCTAAGCGTTACTTCTCCCGCCGGATTGTTCGCGACCGTGCGGGGATTGTGGTGATGCGACCACACGCTGGTGTCGTAACCGAATTTCGAGATCTCAAAAATCTCGTTCTCAGTCTCGACGTTGCCGTGCTCGGTGATGCCGATGTAGACACCGACTCGGTCCTTGGAAACGTGGTCCCAGTTCAAGCCGCTGCTTTGCACGGCTTCGTTCGCGCAGTAGATCGCGATCGAACCGGCTCGCGTTCCGCGGCGGACGTCTTTCTTTTTTTGGTACTTCAGCGCGTCGAAGTGACAGACACCGGCCAGCACTTCGCCGATGTACCGTGTTTCAAACTTCGAGACCCCTGACCTTCCCGCAAGCAGGTTCGCCCGAAACTCGTCCAAGCTGTTCCCGTTGGGCGAGGTCAGGCCGACGCCGGTGATGACAATACGTTGATTCGGGTCGGACATCGGAGAGCAGCAACTCAACTGATTTCGTGAGGCGAAGTGACCCGCCAGTGCGGCCAAAAGAGCGGGGCAGGTTAGCCGCTGCCAATTGACCCCGCAAGCAGCCGAATTCAACTGTCGCCACACAGCAAGCCTGTGAAGAAATCGCAGATCAGGCGGCTCGCCTGTTTGTCTTGCCTGAGAAACAAAGCAGACCAGCCGCATACTCTACGAAAAGCTCAAAGCCTCAGCCCGTGGGTATCAACAAAAAAGGCCCGGCTCGAAATGAGCCGGGCCTTTGACACGCTTTTCATTGGCCACTCAACAACTACGCGCCCGCTGCCACCAACTCCTCGACGGGAGCGGTTTGTTGGTTCGGCAGCATCTCCTCAACGAAACCTTTGAGGTGCGCGGCTCGGTTCGACTGTTGCAGTTTTTTCAGAGCTTTTGACTCAATCTGACGAATTCGTTCGCGAGTCACTTTGAAGATTCTGCCCGTCTCTTCCAGCGTGTAGCTGTATCCGTCACCGAGCCCATATCGCAGGCGAATGATTTCACGCTCGCGGTACGTCAAGCTACGCAGGACGACGTCAATTTTGTCCTTGAGCATTTCGTGCATCGCGGCTTCCGCCGGGCTGCTGTGATGTGAGTCTTCCAAGAAGTCACCAAACGCACTGTCCTCGCTCTCGCCAACCGGAGTGTCGAGGCTGATGGGGTGCTTCCAGGTCTTCATGATCCGTTCGGTTTCTTCAACCGACAGGCCGACGGCATGAGCCAATTCGTCCATGCTCGGTTCGCGTCCCGTTTCTTGACGAATCTGTTCGCTCTTCGCTTTGAGTTGCGAAATGCTCTGGAACATGTGGACCGGAATACGAATCGTGCGAGCATGATCCGCGACCGCTCGCGTGATCGCCTGCCGAATCCACCACGTGGCGTAAGTCGAAAACTTGTAGCCGCGTCGGTACTCGTATTTTTCCACACCACGCATCAAACCAGCGTTCCCTTCCTGAATCAGGTCCAGGACGCTCAACCCACGGTTGCGGTACTTCTTCGCGATCGAAACCACGAGTCGCAGGTTTCCGCCCGACAATTTTTGCTTGGCGTCGGTCCATTGATCGAAGCGGCGCTTGATGGTCTTGGACCGTTGAATGAAGTCGAGGGCCGGTTCACGAACCATCGCGACGAGTTCATCCAGCTCTTTTTGGAGAACTGAAACATCCTTCGTCACGACCGTTCGGCCATCCAGCAAATTCTTGCCGTAGTTGTGGCGTTGATGCCCATGCGGCTTCTTCGATTCTTCGATCATGCGCACGAGTTGTTCCATGCGCTCGGCAATTTGGTGCATCCGTTTCATGACCGGCTGCAACCGCTGCGTTCGGATGCTGAGCTCTTCAATCAGCGTACACATCTTGCGGCGGCGCATGACCCGTTGATGCTTGGCCGCTTTTTTGTCAGCGGCTGAAGCTTCTGGATCGATCGTGACTTTGTGGTCGGCGAGATGCTCCTCGAACAGCCGCTTGAGCAACGGCAAGTTTTTGGGCATACGCCCTTCGATCTGTTCCTTACGCGTGTTCTCAGTTTCTGAGGTACGCAGAGTTCGCTCGAACGGCAACTGCTTCAGATTGACCTTTTCCAGGGTCTCAATGCCGAACTCCAGCGCGAAGTCAGATTCCATGATGCCACGGCGGAATCGCTTGCGAGTGATTTCGATCTGCTTGGCGAGGTAGATCTCCATGCGGCGCGTCAGCAACGGGATATTACCCATCTGGCTGAGGTACATGCGGATTGGATCTCGTGAAAGCAGTGCTCGCTCTTCCTGCGCCGTGAGCTTCGGTGCGGGAACTGATTCTGTCTGCTCTTTGGGGGCCACGTAGTCAGGGTCGTCAATCGGTGTGTCCTGGTCATGGATGAGATCCATGCCAGTCTCTTCGAGCCAAATCAACAATTCATCGACCATCTTTGGATCGCCACCTTCGTCTGGAAGGTAACGATCGACCATTTGAAAGGTCATGAGCCCGTTCTTTCGGGCTTCTTCGATCAACACATTAAATTTCAAATCCAAACGATGCACGGCAAACTCCTTTGGGTTGACGGAAAGAACGCACGTCCTTTTGCGATCTGCGTTCAACTCAATAATTTCATTCTCTCCAACAGAACCTAAATGGGACGCACAATCAACTGAAGACTCTTATTTCACGCCAAACTTTCGGCAACTCGCCAGCAAACTCACCGCTGTCTTAACTCAGCCGACGACTGACGACCTTTGCCACGCGACCTGCGACCTACCCGATTCATCATGCGGTCGGAACTGTTGTCCGAACCAAGCTTCGGTGTGAGCCAGTCGATTCGCGGATGCATTCCATCCAACATTTCGGCTCATTGCAACCGGAACGGCTCTTTGATCGAACTCGTTCCATTTTCACCAAGGCTCAAACATTTTTTCGGGATGAATCCGCAAGCGGATTCAGGCAAGCGGGTTCTCTATGACAGAATCCTTTCTCTCAACCTGAGAACCGAACCAACGCATTCAATCTCGGAAAGGCTGACTCCAGCCACATTCCACCAGCCACTCTGAGCGAAATTGTGTGATTTCGCTCGCAGGGGCTGAAATCGAAGGCGACATACTATCAACGGAACCTCCGGTATCCAGCAAAAAGGTTCTCACTCTCAAAATTTTTCCGGAACTGACATCGTCATTATTTTCGACTCGGACCTTGCTATGCCGACCGGGACAACGTTGATCGACGCTTGCGGCAGCAGGCTGAACCTCGCGCACGAGGTCCGTTACATTGCTTGCGATCATCGCGACCACGTTGCCTGATTCACGACAAGACCACCAACGGCTCACCATGATTTCAACCGCCGTTGATGGTTATTGCTCTGTGCGTGAATGGCTTCGTGGTCGAGATCAATTCTCTACCACATACTTGAACGTGATTGCTTTTTATTCTGAACGAGTTGTTTTGTTTCTCATCACCCACAACATGTTGTTCCCATTCCGGAGAAATGAACATGCCGCAGACTCCCGTGCTGGCCGATAACTTGCCGCCGTTGTTCCTCGATTTACTCGGCGATGATTTTGAAATTCTTCCGTGGGACACGCCTTCTCAATCAACATCCCTGCAACGCGCCGAAGCAATCATCACCTACGGGCATCCGCGAGTTGATGGTCCTTTACTCGATCGTACACCCAACGTCCGAGTCGTCAGCAATCATGGTGTCGGCGTCGATCACATTGATGTTGCGGCAGCGACCGCTCGGAATATCCCCGTCGGAAACACACCGGGGTGTCTGGATGGTTCCACCGCTGATTTGACGTTTGCGTTGATCTTGGCGACGGCAAGGAATGTGGTGATCGGCGATCACTTTGCTCGCAGTGCCGAGTTCACGGTTTATGAACCGTCGCTGCTGATTGGCAAAGAGGTTAACGGCGCGACGTTGGGAATTGTCGGATTAGGCCGGATCGGCAAGCAGGTTGCGAAACGGGCTCGCGCGTTCGACATGCGCGTCCTCTATTACAATCGCCACCGCGACCTTGCTGCGGAATCCGAATTTGCCGCCGAGTATCGCAGTCTCGACGATCTGCTCGCGGAAAGTGATTTCGTCGCACTCAACTGCCCTCTCACTCCAGAGACAACCAATCTGATTTCCACCGCGCAATTCGCGACGATGAAGCGTTCGGCCATTCTCATCAACATGGCTCGCGGAGGTGTCGTCGATACCGATGCGCTTTACGATGCGCTCAGCACAGGTCGCATCTTCGGTGCGGGGATCGACGTCACTCAGCCGGAACCGCTGCCACGCAATCATCCTCTTCTACGATTGCAAAACCTTGTGATCACACCACATTTGGGCAGCGCGTCTGATCGGACACGTCGTCGCATGATCGAGATGAGCATCGACAACTTGCGAGCAGGGCTCGCCGGTCAACCGCTGCCGAATCGTGTTTGCTAAACCAACTCGTGAATCACCCCGCCGCCATCGAGCACGCGGAGTTCGGCGCGAGCTTGCGTGTCCATGCCGGCCAGCTCACTGATCGTCGTCCCGACCATCAGCGGAGTGATTCCTTCGGTGATCGGGTCTTCGGCGTACTTATCACTCGCACCAATCACGCGGCCCGGTTCGATGCCCGCTCCCGACCACAACGAGAAGTAGCAACGGGGCCAGTGATCGCGAGCGGCTCGGCCGTTGATTCGTGGCGTGCGACCAAATTCTCCCATCGCGACGACGAGCGTTGTCTTCAACAACCCGCGTGAATCCAAGTCATCCAATAGGGCCGAATACGCTCGGTCAAAAATGGGGCAATGCGAGTCTTGCAGCAACTCAAAGTTGTAGATGTGAGTGTCCCAGCCGAAATCACAATTCGGCGTGATTGATTCGACGTACTCGCTCCAGTTGACTTGAACGTACGGGACTTCAGCTTCGACCAACCGTCGTGCCAGCAGGCAGCTTTGTCCGAAAGTGGTTTGCCCGTAGGTGTCACGAACAGTCTGCTTTTCAGCCGTCAAATCAAACGCCGCACGAGCCTGTGAGTTCATCAGCAAACCATACGCTCGCTGAAACGTTCGGTCCCAGGCGTCGATGCCGGCGGCTTCCAACTGCCTCGGCACTTCATCCACGAGCGACAACAGAGCGCGACGATCATTGACTCGATTGGGCGTCAAGCCGTCCAGCAAACTCAACGCGGGGATCTCGACTTCGCCCAGATCAGAGCAGCTCACCATAAACGGATCGAAGGTCTTGCCCAGCGTCCCACCACCGTAGCCGTCCATCTTTCGCACCACGTCACGAGGAATCCCACGTCCGATCGCCACGAACGGCGGCAGCGATCCCTTGTGGCCACGATGCTTTGCAACGATCGATCCGAAGTTCGGTCGCACTGGATCGGGCTTTTCTCGAAACCCCGTTAATCCAGCGGTCCCGGCGTCGGGATGTCCCGGCTCTGTGGTGACGTTGCTCCGCACCACAGAATACTTATTCGATCGAGCTGCCAACCTCGGCAGTAATTCGCTGACCAACAGACCCGGCGTCCGTGTCGCAATCGGAGTGAACGGCCCGCGATACTCCGCCGGAGCATCCGGCTTCGGATCAAACGTGTCGATGTGACTCGGCGCTCCCCAAAGCCACACGAGCACGACGGACTTCGCGCGAACGGCCTGTGCCGCTTGAGCAATATCCTCCGCGCCAAGCCCGCCCAACATCCACGGCAACGCGGCTCCCGCACGGACGAACGAACGCCGGCTCATCCCGTCACAGGTCTTCGCTCGAAAGGCACCGATGTCAAACATGCTGGACTCCAAGAGTGAGCAATACGCTCGCGGAACACTCTATCTCGTAATCGCCAGGAATGTTGTCGTCGCAACATGCTTTTACGTAGCCATCACGCTCCGCGTGATGAGCCGGTCGCTTCACAAA
>JANNDA010000352.1:0-10441 GCA_031387195.1 Planctomyces sp.
CCTTGCCATCCGTAGGCAGACTTCCGCAGCAGACTGCCTGCGGATGGCAAAGCCGAACTACGGATAGAAGACGGCGAGTCCGCCGACGGCAGATTGCCAGAATCTTTTTGTCCCACATCTTTTTGTCAGCCGTTTGAAATGCAGAGCTGACAAAAAGATGTGGGACAAAAAATCAAGCAGGGCCAGAGAATCAGCCTGACGATCGGTGACTCAGTTAGGTGGGCGCACGAGGCACTTTGCGCTTCCACACACTAACCCGAAGTGTGAGCGAGGGCGGGCGCTTCAAATGACTTTGATTTGTGAGCGCATTGGAACGCCCGCCCTCGCTCACGCTTCGGGTTACATCGCGGCAAATGCACCGGCAGCTTTTGCCGTGAATTGCTGCGATTTCAGAATCTGAAAGAAACATCTCGAAATTTGAAGCAAGACCCGTTGACCCTTTTCTCTCGCATGGAATACGTTCCCCCGCACAACTCTCCGGCGACAGACATTCCTCGTCTGCGCCACCAGTTCATTTCCTTTTCCCGTCCAAAAACCTCTCCCGCGCCGTGAATTCGTTCGCATCGCCGACACCCTGAATCGTCTTTTGTAGACAAGCGATTTGATCGAGACACGACGTCTCCCGCCGTTTTGGTTTCATGGAGGAACTTACTTTGCGTAAGGCACTCGGACTACTCGCCTGCACGACCTTCGCCGCCGCTGGCATCTGGTCGGTCATTCCCGGAAGCGCGACACGACACGTGTCCGCTGAGCAACCGAATTCAGGAAACGCTTCGCGATCAGTGACTCCCGTCGTCGATTCGCGGAGTACGACTTTAGGTCGCCTGAATCCGTTCACACGCTCAACTTCCAACAAGAACTCCAAGGACGGGTATCGTCAAGCAGCGACTCAGTTGCTGGATGATGCGAAGGACTTGGCCGCTCGCGGTGATGTCGCGGGTGCTCGCCGATTGGCGGAACGAGCTCAATCGTTCCCGATCGACTGGGCTCCGAACGAACGGTCGCCGGAGAATTTCCTGGCGCAATTGGATGCGGACTCGAAGGGACGTTCAAAGCCCTCGTCCAAGCCAGCGACAGCCATTGCGAAGCGACCGGCTGCTCCCCAGAGCGGCAACGGCAACTCGCTGGCCAATCTGGAAACTCTGGCCAACGATAAACCGGCTCGCAGTTCGATCGCTCAAGCGAGCAACGAGGAGTCGTTCGACGAGTCAGCCGACGAGCTGCTCGAAGAAGTCGTGACGCCGACGAAACAATCAACACCAGCCGGTACTCAACCCGCGTCTGGTAAGTTGTCCGCCGCGAAAGAGTTGATGCAGCAATCTCGCAGCGAACTGGCGAAGGGAAACTTCGACGCCGCTCGTGCGAAGGCCGATCAAGCTCGCGGAATGAACGTGGCCTACGGTGTCTTCGACGAACGTCCAGAACAAATCCTGGCGCAGATCGATCGGCTGGAAAACAACAATCACGAATCCGCGCCACGGACACAAAACATCGCTCAATCCGCGAAGAAAACCGCTCCCGCGAAGAGGGTCGCGGCCAACTTCAACGACAGCCCGTTCGATGAGGAAGCACCAGCTCGACCAACAACCGTCGTGAAGACTTCGCCGTCTGCTCCAGAACAGAAACAAACTCAGGACGACGAGCACGAATCCGCGCCACAGACACAATCCCTCGCTCAATCCGCGAAGAGGGTCGCGGCCAACTTCGACGACAGTCCGTTCGACGAGGAAGCACCAGCTCGCCCAGCAACCGTCGCGAAGACTTCGCGGCCCGCTCCGGCACAGAAACAAATTCAGGATGACGATGTTCCGATTGATGAACCGGCACCTTCGCGCAATCAAGCCGCACAGAAAATCACTCCGAAGAGCGGCTCGCCGTTTGTGCAATCGCTCGTTGGTGATGACGCACCAGAGACGGCTGACTCAACCGATGCGGGTGAATTGGCCCCCACGAACAATGACAAGCAACTCTCTCAACAACTGTTGTCTCAGGCTCAGTCGGCGATCAACAAGGGCAATCTGGAGCAAGCCCGCACGCTCGCGTTGCAGGCTCAAGAGTTGGACGTGGCGTATGGCCTGTTCGATCTGCGCCCGGACCATGTCATCGCCAAGATTGACCGAACGTCTAACAACCTAACGATTGCCAAGAATGGCTCGAAAGCGAAGGAAGCTGCGAAGCAACTGACTCATTCCAAGCCACTGACAAATCTCAAGCCGCAACGCAATGTACTGCCAACCGAATTCGTGGAATCGCCATTCGAGAACTTGGCGACGAGCGCTCGTGACCTGGGACAGGATGCGGCCGAGGACAAAGCCACGGTGAAAGTCCGTCAGCAAGCGATGACCGCGCTGCAACAGGCTCGGCAAGAGATGCAAGCCGGACGATTGGATGCGGCACGACAGAAAGTGCTCGCGGTCCAGAAGCTCAATGCCACTTATGGCCTGTGGGACGATCGCCCGGAAGCGTTGCTGGAAGAGATCGGTCGCGTTGAACTCGCGCAAAAGTCCACACCGACTCCAAAGACATCTCCTGATCAATCTAAAGCCCGAGCCCTGACGCTGGTGAAGCAAGCCCGTGCCGACTTAGCCGCCGGACGCGTTGATGCGGCCAAGCAAAAAGCAGAACAAGCCGAAGCGTTGAATGTCGCGTTCGAGGTCTTCGAAGATCGACCAGATCTCGTTCTGAATGCCATTCAGCGGGTCTCGCACAAGTCGATTGATGTGCCACCGGAACCGGGTGAGGGCGTTGAACTGTTGCCGGCCCGCCCGGCTCCGATCGCGAACAGGATCGCTCCCAAGGGACTGCCTGAGACGCCGGACTCATCCATGCCGCGACAAGCGACACGGTTGAATCCCGTCGTGATGCAAACCGAACTGGAATCAGTGCCGCCTACTGAAGAAGTGACTGAAGAGCCTTCGTTGGTCGCCATTCATCCCGAAGGTCCTTCGGCCGAGCAACTCTTCCGCGAGGGACAAATTCACCTCAACACGGGCAACAAAGGAGCCGCCTATCAGGCGTTCCTGAAGGCTTATCAATCGGGCCAGAAGCTGGATGCTCGACGCGGTCAGCAATTGCAGGACTACCTGCGAGAGTTGAGCCCGCGCCGCAATAAGTCGATCCAATTGGCTGGAAACCAAATCGGGACGCAATTGTCTGCGGACAATGAGTCCGACTTAAACGGCCCCGCTGAACCACGTGAACTCGACCTACAGCGTCCAATCGACATCGCGTCGAGCCGTCAGAAAGTGCAGTTGGACAAACTGCGGAACGAAGTGCTCAACACGATCTACCGAGCCGAACGACTGAAGGATCAAAAAGAGCCGACGAAAGCCTTGGAAGCTCTCGATCACACGATGGCCAACATCGAAAGTTCGGGACTCGACAAATCGCTCACCGCCTCGCTCTCTTCCACTCTGCTGAAGTCACGAGTCTCGATTGAGTCCAATCAGAAGTTGCAGGAACCGAACCTGATCCAGAAGGCGGATAACGAGGAGGTCAAGCAGTCGATCGCTCGCGTCCGAAGCAACAAGGTCCGTACCGAGCGTGAATTCGCCAACTTGGTCAAGCAGTTCAACGAACTGATGGATCAGAAGCGATACTCCGAAGCCGAAGTCATCGCCAAGCAGGCCAAGGATCTCGATTCGGACAACCCGGTTTCCGAGACGCTGGTTTACAAGTCCCAACTCGCTCGCCGCGTTGACAGCAATGACAGGCTTAAGAGCGACAAAGAAGCTGGGTTTTGGGACACACTCAACAGCGTGGAATTGTCCGGCATCCCATTCAACGACATGAAGTCTGTCGAATTCGGCAAGGACTGGAATGACATCAAGAAACGCCGTTCCGGTGGCAAATACGGAACTGACAACCGCATTCGGTCACCCGAAGAGCAGCGGATCGAAAGCAATCTGTCTCGACCCATCTCGCTGCACTTTGAAAACGCGCCTCTGAAGAAGGTCATCGAACATCTCGCCACCATCGCTGATATCAATGTCATGCTCGATACGGCCGGGCTGGAAGAGGAAAGCCTCAGCGTCAGCACCCCGGTGTCGATCAACGTCGATAGCATCAAGATGAAGAGCGCGCTGAACTTGCTCCTAGAACCTCTCAATCTGGGTTACACGATCAAGCATGAAGTGTTGCAAATCACCAGCGGCACACGTCTGCAAGGCCAGTTGGTCCCGGTGACTTACTCCGTGGCAGACTTGGTGGTCACCATTCAACCGACTCAAAGCTCGTCCCCGTTCGCCAACATCAACGGCACCGGTCCAATGGGCGGGTCTGGGTTTGCTGGCGGTCAAATGAGCGTCTCTCCGACGGGCGGCTCACAAGGTGGCCAGTTCCAAGTGGCCGGAGCTCAAACAGCACCATCAGTCACGCCGTGGTTGGCCAGTTCGTCACCGCAATGGCAACAAGCTCCGCACAACAACGGTCATGACTTCCGAGAACTGATCGATCTGATCACCACGACCTGCGAACCGAGTTCGTGGCTAGAAGTCGGCGGTGGTGGCCACTGCAAGGGAAACGACTCCACCTTGAGCTTGGTCATTCGCCAAACGCAAAAGGTCCACGATGAAATCCGCGATTTGCTGGAACAACTCCGCCGCCTGCAAGACTTGCAGGTGACGATCGAAGTCCGGTTCATCTCGGTCTCGGATACGTTCTTTGAACGCATCGGCATCGACTTCAGCTTCGACGTTCAGGACAGCCTGGGTGGCCCGAACCTGATCAACAGCACGGGTGGTGGTGGTCAAGCCGGTCAAGGTGGCGGCCAAGGCGGTCAAGCCGCACAGGGCGGCGGCCTGAGTCCGATTCCTCCGTTCGGCTCGATTATCTCCGGTGGTGGCCAAGCCGCTCAGGCTGGTCAAGCTGGTGGCCAAGCCGGTGGGCAAGCGGGAGGTCAAGCTGGTGGGCAAGCGGGAGGAAGCAACTTCTTCACGCCAGGTCCGTCTCGGCAGTTCACAGATCGAGACAGCTACACCAAGGGTGGTTCCATCCTGGGCTTGGCTTCCTCGAACTCGTTCACTCAAGACCAGGACATTGCGTTCCGTCAGGGTTCGTTCGCCGTGGGTGTGCCCGACTTCGGTCGCTTCGATGCCAACGCCGGTTTGAACGTCGGCTTCGCCATCCTCAGCGATATCGAAACCTTCTTCTTCATCAATGCGGCTCAAGGTGACCGCCGCAGCAACATCATGAGTGCTCCGAAGGTCACGCTCTTTAACGGTCAAAACGCAAGTGTGTTCGACGGTCAGCAACGTCCGTTCGTGACCAGCTTGATTCCCGTGGTGGGTGCGTTCGCTGTCGGTTATCAACCGCAGTTGACGGTCGTCCCAGACGGTGTCGGCATGTCAGTCACCGCCGTGATTTCCGCAGATCGTCGATTCGTCCGGTTGCAGATCACACAGTTCATTCAACAGATCGTCGATATCGTGGCGTTCTCATTCGTCTCCGCAGGAGGTGGTGGTGGCCAGCAAGGCGGCGGTCAACAAGGTGGCGGCGGTCAACAAGGTGGTGGTCAGGTTGGTCAAGGCGGTATCGGTGGTGGCCCCGCGATGGAAAGCGGTGGCCTCTACAACCACGGCATGTTTGGTCGAGCCATGGCTGGCAGCGAAGACTATGCGAACCTGGCTCAATCGGGATTCGGTGGGATCGGTGGTGCCGGTGGTCTGCACGTGCTGGAATCAACTCTCTTATCCCAACAATTCGGCGGCGGCCAAGGTGGTGGTCAAGGTGGTGGTCTAGGTGGTGGCCAACAAGGCGGCGGCCAACAGGGCGGCGGTGTCCAGGCCGCTGGTGCCGGAACGGTCAGCGTCCAACTCCCCGTAGTCGCAAGTACGAACGTGGGCACAGTTGTCAGTGTTCCTGACGGCGGCACAGTGCTGCTCGGTGGCGTGAAGCGACTCCGCGAAAGCCGCAACATGGCCGGTGTGCCGATCCTCAACAAGATCCCGTACATCAGCCGCTTGTTTAAGAACACCGGTGTGGGCCGCGAGACCAGCAGCTTGATGCTGATGGTCACCCCCCGAATCGTGATCCTCGAAGAAGAAGAAGGACTGCTGGGGATTCCGAATTAAGCGGGCTGAATTCAGCTCGTAGCACAGGCGGCTCGCCTGTGTTATCGGCCCGACGAAATCACAGGCGAGCCGCCTGTGTTACGGATTCTTGACCGCCAACGTATTCGCCCTGAGGCCAACTGTCTCAACAATCTCTCAGGGTCCGGGGCCGTCGCGAAAAGCGGGAATTCGCGGCGGCCCTTTTTGTTTTCACGAACGAATGCGACGGGCGAGCAGCAAAAAATGTCACCAGTCCCACTGAGCTTGCCTCAGTGGAATCGGGCCTTTGCACTACCAGAAGATTCATTCGACGTAGTGCAAAAGCCCTGAAACCGCTGAGGCAAGCTCAGTGGGGTTTGTGTCATCCTATCGCGCGCGGGCAATCCATCATCGGTCTGGGGAACGCCCCGTGAACTCATCGACCTCACCCCACAAGAGCCGCTTGGCACTCTGGTTTCTGGGTCTCACTCTGAGCCTATTCGCTGCTGCGGTGAGTGTCGCTCAAGTGGGAATCCTGCTCTCTGCCAGAGCCTCCGGCGCAACGACTCGGATCATGCCGATCCCGTTCTGGATCAGCACCGTACTGCTTGCGGCGGGCAGTCTGACGTTACAGCGCGCGGCGTGGCACGTCCGGTTTCAGCGTCTACGACCCTTTCGCAAGTTACTGCTCTGGTCACTCGCCATTGGGACGCTGTTTGTGGGAGTCCAGACCTGCGGCCTCTGGCAGCTCGTGCAACATCAAGATTCACGCACGGCTGAAACCGGAGCGAACGCTTTCGTCGTCATGGTCGCTGGGCTTCATGGAGTCCACTTCCTCATCGCGCTGCTGTTCGTCGTCTGGATCACCGTCAATGCCTTCGCGAATCGCTATGACCACGAATACTCCTGGAGCGTCACCTTCTGCGCCTGGTTCTGGCACACGCTGGGCATCGTCTGGCTGACCATTTTGACCCTCTTCGCCGCAGGATCCGTCACGGGGTTTGAAGGGATCTCGATTCCTGATCCGCAAGTGGAACTGAGCTTGAATATGGCTTGTTCGGAAAAAATGCCTCATCGTGGCAAACGCACACTAGCCCGACGCACAAGCGAGGGAATTTCACCGTCATCCCTCGCTCGCGCGTCGGGCTAGTGTGAAGCATGAATGATCCCGGCCAGCCCCAAAGTTTTCACGTGACATCGCACATCACCGGGTGGCTGACGCCGCCCCGCTCGCCAATTCTTCACAGGCTCTCCGCGATGAGGGCTACGGAAGTTCTTTACTTGAACCCACGGCGGCGTTGCGTGGTGTAGCGTTCCAGTGCCTCTTCGATGACTCGAGCCGATGCGGCGGCGGGTTGCATGTCATCGACCTCGACAGTCTTTCCTTCAAGCTGCTTGTAGTCCTGAAAGAAACGGCGAACCATCGACAGGCGGTGAGCGGGCAGCTCATCCGCTTCGTGGAAGCTGGCGTATTCAGGATCGTCCATCGCGACAGCCAAAATCTTGTGGTCCTTCTTGCCGCAATCGACCATCGTCATCAAGCCGATTGCTCGTGCGCGGACCAACGTCAGCGGTGCGACCGGTTCTTGGCAGAGCACAAGCACGTCCAACGGATCGTCGTCTTCGGCCAGCGTCTGTGGAATGAAGCCGTAACTCGCCGGGTAATACACGGCCGAGTAGAGAATTCGGTCGAGCTTGAGCAACCCGGTCGTCTTGTCGAGCTCATATTTCACGCTTGAGCCCATGGGGATTTCGATAACGGTGATGAACTCGCTCGGAAGGTGTTCGCCCGGAGTCACGTCGTGCCAGCAGTGCATGTTTTCTCTTTCCTATTGATGTCTTGTCCGCCAAGCGTTCCCAGCGGGTTGCGATTTGTAGTGGCTGCTGCACGGAGGGGAAAGACAGGGATTGGGGATCAATAGGGCTAAGCAACGAAGTCTCGCGGTGAAGCCGCAAGTTCATCGGTCGCAAGAGCAGGAAGCGATTGGTCGTTGGTTATTGATCATCGGTCATTGGTCATCCGCCAAGCCAAATGACCAATGATCTATGACAAATAACCAACGACCAATTGTGCCCTGCCTTCTGCTGCCTCTTTTCACTTCCCCGCCAACTTCGCCGCCCGCTGCTGGACTTCGACCGGAATCTTCTCCAGCAGCATGTCAACCACGCGGTCGGCACTGACCCCTTCGCTGTGGGCCTGGAACGTCGTCACGATGCGGTGTCGCAGCACCGGGTGCGCGACTGCTTTGATGTCTTCGGGGCTGACGTGAAATCGGCCTTCCAAGATCGCTCGGGCTTTCGCACCGAGAATCAAATACTGACCGGCACGCGGTCCGGCTCCCCAGGAGATGTATTTTTTGATGAAGTCGGGAGCATCCGGTTCGTTTGGCCGAGTCGCGCGGACTAAGTCGCGGGCGTAGATGAAGACATGCTCGGCCACCGGCACCTTGCGCACGACTTCTTGTAGTGCGAGGATCTGCCGCGCGTTCAACGCGGGAGT
The DNA here is from genome assembly GCA_031387195.1 of Planctomyces sp. Classification (GTDB taxonomy): domain Bacteria; phylum Planctomycetota; class Planctomycetia; order Planctomycetales; family Planctomycetaceae; genus SXKJ01. The sequence continues at coordinate 8,530 of JANNDA010000352.1, forward strand.
GAGTTGCGGATTATCGCCGCCAGTGGTCTGCTTCAGGATGCGCAGCTCCTCCGCCGCGTTCGGGTACGAGACCACGACGTTGAACATGAAGCGGTCGAGCTGTGCTTCGGGGAGCGGATACGTCCCTTCCTGCTCGATGGGGTTCTGCGTCGCCAGCACGAAGAACGGGGCGGGGAGCATGTAACTGCTGCTGCCGACGGTGACGTGCTTCTCCTGCATGGCTTCGAGCAGCGCGGCTTGAGTCTTCGGCGGTGTGCGGTTGATTTCGTCCGCCAGCAGGATGTTCGTGAAGATCGGCCCCTGCATGAATTGGAAACTGCGCTGCCCGGTTTCCGGATCATCGCGGAGGATGTCGGTCCCCGTGATGTCCGAAGGCATCAAGTCGGGCGTGAACTGAATCCGGCGAAACGACAACGACAGGATGCGCGACACCGTCGTGACCAGCAGCGTCTTGGCGAGACCCGGCACGCCGATCAACAAGACGTGTCCGCCGCTGAAGAGGGCGATCAACAATTGATCGACCACTTCGCGCTGGCCGACGATCACCTTGCCGATTTCGTCCCGCAGTTTGGAATAGGCCGTCGCGAGCCCGCGAATGGCCTGAGCCTCTTTCTCCCGTGCCGCCGCTTCGGCGTCGGCAGGCGATTCAGATTCCGGTGGCAAAGCTTCAGACATGGTGTGGCATCAACAGGAGGTCAGCGAGACGAAACAGGCCGCTTGATAACACTAGCTCGACGCGCAAGCGAGGGATATTCGCCGACGCGCTTGAGAATCGCACGAGCGGTCGCGAGAGTAGCCCGGCGAAGACAAGATTGATCGTTGGTTATTGGTCATCGGTCATTGATCGTTTGCAGCGGCAAAATGACCAATGACCGATGATCAATAACCAACGACCAATAGCCGCCTCTTCCAAGACATCTCGATCCCGCAAGGAGCATCATCATCAAAGGCCCCGGCTTCCGAAACGATCTCGATGTTCGTCGCGTCTGGCTTTGCCCGGCGTGTGGGCTGACGCAGCGTTTGACGCAGGATTTTACGTCCGCGCGTTGCAGTTGCACGCGTGACGGCGTGCCGATGAAGTTGTCCGAGGAGCCTCGGTCGCCACGGATCGCGTTGCGTGCCGATGCGAGAGCGGTCATTGAACGGATTCAAGCGGGCGAATTCATTCCGCGACTCGTTTCTGCGCTCACACCCGGTCGCTCGAACGAAGGCGAATCGGGCGGCATGGGAAATGAATTTGACGAAGAGGGAAATCGGCGAACTTCTCGGCGGCCGGAACGACAAGAGTCCGATCGGCCTCCGCGGGATGAAAGCCGTCCGCCGCGAGATGAAATGCGAAGTGATGCGAACTCGCCGCGTGAAGAGGCTCCGTACGCCACGGAACCTGTTGCCGAAAGAGAGCCGAGGCGAGAGGCGACGCGAGCGATTGAGCCGGTTGCCGATCAGCCGGTTGTTGCGGACGTTTCCGTGGCGGTTCCCGAAACGCCGACGACCTCGGCCGAGCCAGCACCGCAGTCACCTGCCGACGTCGATGATTTCGCCGCCGGAATTCATGACGACTAACCCGAAGCGTCAGCGAGGGCGGACGCTTCTAGTGACGACGATTTTGAATTCGATGTCTTGTGAAGCGCTCGCCCTCGCTCACGCTTCGGGTTAGTGCGGGCGAAGCCCGCCACTTTTCCACCGTACCGCTGACCTTGTTTGCTGAGCATTATGGCCGAAACTGAAATCGTCATTCGCGGGGCTCGCGAACATAACCTGCGGGACGTCAACCTGCGGCTGCCGAAGAATCAGCTCATCGTGATGACCGGCGTCAGCGGCTCGGGCAAGAGTTCGCTGGCGTTCGACACGCTCTACGCCGAAGGACAACGGCGGTACGTCGAGTCGTTGTCTTCGTATGCTCGGCAGTTCC
>JANNDA010001304.1:0-2313 GCA_031387195.1 Planctomyces sp.
ATCCCAAAATCGCTCCAGCAACTCATTGAGCAACTTGAAGCCGTCGCGACAGCCCGCGAATCCATGCTGACTAATCAGGGCTTCGGCCAGCCAAGCTCCCAGCATCAAATCCTTTGAGCGAGTGCTGATTGCGGCCGAGGCTTGGTCGATGATCAGCGACCAATTCGGCGGCGTTTCTTCGGCACCGTCATCGACGAGATCGCGATTGCCCTGTTTGCGAGCCGCCTTAATTTCTTCATAGGCGCTGTCCCATTTCAAATCGTCGCCCGATGGATTGTCGGACGAAATAGGATTCAGCAGTTGATCGAAGTCCAACAGATCGGGTGTCGCCATGTTTTTTCGCCGGTCGCGATGTCGGTCTCAAGATGTGGTGGCGGGCATTTAATCAACAGAACTCACGCCTGACGAGCATCACGGTGATTGAATTCCGTGACTTCGCAGAGATCGTCCGAGTTGCTCCAACGCCCGCGCGTGCAAGCGGCTTGTCCAGGATTTGCTCAGCCCCAATCGCATCCCGGCTTCTTGCATCGTCAGCCCTTCAAAATAGGTCGAACGCAACAACTGCCGAGAATCCTGCGGCAACGTGTCGATTAATTCGCGAACCAAGGCGTGGGCCTCTTGCTCTTCCGCAGATGTATCCGGACGGGGCGTGGAGTTGTCCGTCAACGTCCAATTTCCGGAGTCCTCTTCGTCACCCAACTGCGTGGCGAGATACACCATCGCCAGCGAGGTGCTCATCCTCGAAAGCCATTGCGTGTTGCCATCCGCTCCCGCCGTTTCGTTTTCGTTGGGGTGATCAATGTCCTCCTGAATAACATCGTCCGCCAATTGCTGACACCGCATCCGCTGATACGCCGCGCGGCTGAACCACATCAACTTGGCAAGTCCGTCGCACATCGCCCCGCGAATGCGATAGTAGGCAAACGTCGAAAACTGGTTTCCCAGGCTGGGATTGAAATCGCGAGCCGCCTCGGCCAAGCCGACTTGTCCGTAGCTGATCAAATCCTCCAGATCGACGTTCTTGGGCAAACTGCGACGCATGGCCCAGGCCAGCGAGCGGACCAGTCCTTGATGATCTTCCATCAATTGCAGAGGCGAACGAGTTGCGTCCGTCATGAGGCGTCATCCAACAGTTGCGACCAGAGCAGTTCCAATCGACCTCGACACACGGGGTTGTCAAACAACGACTGTGATACCAAGCGGGCCACTTTGGATCTGAGCGTTGCCGATCGCGCCAATGGCGGCAGATTTGTTGCCAACAGCGCTTCGATCAACTCAAACAGGATCGGGTCGAGGGTCAGCGTATCGCCGCCGTGTCGCCGTGCGATTTCGCGCAGGCGCGGCAGATCGCGCGTCTGTGCCAAGGTCTGTTCATCCAGCGCCGCCGCAGTTTGTTGCACAATCGCGTCGAGCAGCTCCTCTTCTGAGGGGCTTGCGGCTGTGGACGAGGATGCGAGTACTTCCGATTCGGAAAGGTGAGCGGAGGATTCGTGTTTGGCAGACATACTGAGCCCGCGTATGAGTGAAGCGAACCGAACAGGTCAGCGTTCTAAACACACGCTCCGGCAACTGGCAAGAGTCAGCACGAATTGGCTAAATCGTCTTCTTCACTTCTGGGAGGGCAAAATCGCTGAGCACATCGGTGTTTGATTCAAAGAACAAATCCAAAGCCTCGTTACCAACCAGTGTGTCCTTGGCGTTTGAGTCGTTTTGTACCGTCGTGGCATTGAGCTTGTTCGCGCCCGCGCTGGTCAGACTGATGACCCTCGCGGCATATGCACCTGCGCCCGTCCACTCGGCCATGATTGCGGTGAGCGCTACGAGGTTCGCAGGATTGTTGGTGAAGTTGGTGTTACCTCCGATGAGGATATCCTCATCGGCTTCACCCGACAGAGAATCGTTCCCCGCCCCACCGACGAGCAGATCATTGCCGCCACTTCCACTGAGCGTGTCTTTGCCATTGCCACCCGAAACAACGTCGTTCCCCGCCCCACCGCTCAATAAATCATCGCTGCCACCCCCCAAAAGCGTATCGTCGCCGCCGTTTCCACTGAGCGTGACTTTGCCCGTGAATGCGGTCGCCGATAGGAGGTTCGCCGTGTCATCTCCAGAGAGTGAGGCCGCCTCGATTTTGAGGAGCGTATCGGTTCCCAACATGGCCGATCCCACCAACTGGCCGTTCGATAAAGTGAAGCCCATTCCCGCTTCAATGACCTTTCCGCTGACTGTGTCTGTGCCGTCGCCACCTTGCAGCGTGTCGGTCCCTTGACCACCGGTGAGCTTATCGCTGCCTGCCCCGCCATCGAGCGAGTC